>DATEDV010000145.1:0-19459 GCA_035281485.1 Candidatus Limnocylindria bacterium
GTAGCCCACCCCAGGACGAGCCCTCTTCTAGACCGCCTCCGCGGCATGTCGCCACTCCGCGGCGGTCCGAATACGCGGCAGCGGCGAGAGCACGAGGAAGAGGATCGAGACCGCCATGCCGGCCCAACCCACCGCGATCGCCCCACGCACACCGATCCCCTCCGCTATGCCGGCCGCGAAGAGGGCGCCGATCGGGTAGCCGATGCCGTGCGAGACCACCTCGAGCGTCGCGTTCGCGCGTCCGAGGAGCCGGTCGGGGATGAGCCCCTGGACCAGCGAGATCTCGCCGACGCCCTCGATCGTCTGCATCCCGTCGCCGATGAGCTGCGGCAGGAACACCATGATCGTCGCGACGATCACCGGACCCTGGGCGAGCGGCGTCAGCACCCCGAGCGCGGACGCCCCGATCGCCATCCAGATGATCGCGGGGCCGATGCCGAGGGCTCTGATGACACGCGACGCGAAGATCGAACCGAACAGGGATCCGACCCCGCCGGCCGAGATCACGATGCCGAGCAGCAGCGGGTCGAGATGCAGCTCCTGCAGGAGATAGATCGAGTAGAGGACGCCGTAGAACGATCCGAAGATGTGAGCGAGGATCGATCGCAGCGCGAGAGGGAACACGACCGCGTGGCGCCGAACGGCCATGAGCCCCTCGACGATCTCGTGCACGATCCGTGTCGTCGTGTCGCGGGCTGGTCGGAGCGGTTCTGGAGCGCGGATCATCGCGAGCGACACCGCCGAGACGACGAACGAGAACGCGTCGACGAGGATCGCGAAAGGCGCCCCGGCGATCTGGACGAGCGCCCCGGCGATGCCTGGACCGCCGATCTCGGCGATCGACGAGCTCCCGGCGAGCTTGCTGTTGGCCTCGACGACGCGATCGGTGCCGATCAACGACGGCACGTACGCGGGATACGCCGAGTTGAACAGCGACGCGAGGCAGGCCTCGATGAATGCGACCAGGTAGAGCTGCTCGATCCGCAGCGCACCGATCGCGAAGGCGAGCGGGATCCAGAACAGGAGCGCCGCGCGGAGAATGTCGGTCCACACCAGGATGGGACGGCGGCGCAGCCGATCGACCCACGCGCCGGCGAAGAGCCCGACGACGAGCACACCCGCACTGGCCGCGATGACGAGGTAGGCCATCTCGCGCGGCCCGGCGCCGAGCACCAGCAGCGCGACCAGCGGAAGCGCGGTGCGGGTGACGACCGAGCCGACCCTGGAGATCGTCTGACCGGTCCAGAGCTTGAGGAAGTCGGAGTGACGCCAGAGCGACGGCGTTGTCACGGCGGCGCAGCGTACCGTAGCCCGGGCCTGCCGCCGTCCGTCTCGTCTAGCCTCTTGAGCGCGTGAACGACATGGTCTTCTGGCTCATCGCGCGGATCACCGGTCTCACCGCATTCGCGGTGCTGTCGCTTGCGGTGCTGTCGGGCGAGGCGCTGCGCACGTCGGTGCTGGACTTCCTCGCCTCGAACCGCGCGATACGCAGGCTGCACGACTTCACGACGCCGCTCTGGCTGCCGCTGGTGTTCGCGCACGTCATCGCGTTGCTGCTCGACAAGACGGCGCAGATCCGGCCGATCGACGTGGTCGTGCCGTTCGTGAATCCGTACGAGCCGTACTTCCTGCCGATCGGGCTCGGGACCATCGCCTTCGACATCATCATGGTCGTGACCGTCACCAGCTGGCTCAAGCGACGCATGAACAACACGCTGTGGATGTGGATCCATCGGACCAGCTACATCGCGTTCGTCGCGATCTTCTTCCACGCGGCACAGTCCGGTACGGACTTCGGCGCGCCGCTCGTCTCCGCGCTCGCCTGGTCCACCGCGGCAGCGCTCGCGATCATCGGCGTGTCGCGGGTCGTCTGGGGTCGTCTGCCCGCTTGAGCCACCAGCACCGCCGGTCGCCGATGCTCGTGCGCTTCGCCGGGGATGCCGTTCGGGCCCGGGAGGAGTACGACAAGCGTCCGGGCTCCAATCTCAAGTTCCTGCTGCGCAAGCGCTTTTCATGGATGCAGCGCTACCTTGGCCCCCAGACGTACGCGGTCGAGGTGGGTTGCGGCGCCGGATTCAGCGAGCTGTTCCTGAAGACGGGCACGCTCGAGCTCACGGACGCGGAGCCGCGGCCGTGGGCACGTCGCGTCGTGGATGCGCAGGAGCTCCCCTACGCGGACCGCAGCGTCGACGTCCTCATCGCGAACAACGTGATCCACCACCTCGCCTATCCCGACCGTTTCTTCCGCGGTGCCGCACGCGTGTTGAAGCCGGGGGGCCATGTGCTCATCCAGGAGTGCAATTGCTCGTGGACCACGCGGATCGCCCTGCGCGCGACGGGCCACGAGGGCTACGACTTCTCCGCCGATCCGTTCGACGCGACGCGACCCTGCAACGATCCGAGCGATCCATGGAGCGCGAACTGCGCGATCCCGAACCTGCTCTTCGACGATCTGGACCGCTTCCGCGGGCGTTATCCCGAGTTCGCCGTCGTCGAATCGGGCATGTCGGAGTTCTTCGTCCAGTTCAACTCCGGCGGCGTGACCGCGACGGTCCCCTACCTGCCGCTCCCGTGGGCGGCGATGCGCGTCGTCGACGTCGTCGACAGCGTGCTCGTCGCGATCGCGCCGGGGATCTTCGCCAGCCAGCGCCGCCTGGTCTTAAGGCGTACGTAGCCGCCAGACCGGCCAGCCGGTCGCCGGCTCCGTCCCTGCGCGTTCGTAGGCGGACTCGATGAAGGACACGACGCTCTCCATCTCGGGCAACAGCGCGTACTGCGGCTCGGGCGAATTCCACGCGCGGAGCCCCGCCAGATCGAGCGGCGGAGTGACGAAGCTGTCGGCGGAGGCGTCGAGGATGAGCGCCGGCCGTGCGCGCTGCAGGTCCGACAGGAAGTCGCCGACGCGGACCGGCGTGGCATAGCCGCGCGTCGAGAGAGCGGCGTATTGATAGACGTACCGCGTCGGGGAGCGACGATCCGCGAGGAAGAGCACCTCCGTATGCGATCCCCAGACGAGGACGGTGTCCGATGGCCTGCTGTTCGCGGCCACATACGCCGCGGCGGCACGGAACCGCCCCTCGTCGGTCCTGAGCGCGAGACGCGTCACGAGTAGCGAAGGGAACACGAACATCGCGAGCACGCCGAGCGCCAGCGCGGGCACCACGGCCCGACGGGGGAGGCGCCGCTCGAATTCGCTCACGGCGAACGCCGCCAGGATCGCCATCGCCGGCAGCCACGCGATGAAGTAGTAGTGATACCCGCGGCCCCACGTCGACAGCGCGATCTCGAGCGGAAATGCGATCAGCGCTACCGCCAGCAGCGTGGGAGACGCGCGTCGCGTCACGACCGCGTACAGCCACGCCACCCCGGCGACCAGCGCGAGCCCGGAGGGCAACGTCAGCCGCAGCCCCGAGAGCACCGCGCCGATACGGTCGGACGCGGGCGCGAACGCGGCGTACGCGCGGTTGTACGCCAGCGCCTGATCCACCATGTCGCCCAGCACACCGCGCGCGGCCGCCCAGCCCGCGACGAGCGCCAGCGGCAGGAGCGCGCCGATCGCCATCGCGACGATCGGCGTGAGGGCGCTCCGGCGTCGCTGCAACAGGACGACGACGCCGATCGCCAGCCACAGCCCGACGAGCGTCGGTTTCAGAAGGACCGCCGATCCGCCCAGTACCCCCAGGGCGATCACGCGCCGCATCGACAGCGTGCGGATCTCGCTTAAGAGAAGGAGCGCGCCGAACTGCAGTGGAAGCGCGTAGAACTCGACGAAGCTGGTCTGGCCGAGCTCCAGGAAAAGGCGCGGCAGCGCGGCGAGCCACGCGAGCGATCCCACGAGGCCCGCGGTCGCGCCGAAGTCGCGGCGGAGCGCGCGGTAGCCGACGAGCGCCGCCGCCACGAGGAACGCGACCTGCACCAGCCACACGCCGGCTTCGCGTCCGATCGCCAAGCCCAGCGCGTCGATGAAGTACACGCCGGGCGGCTTGTGGTCCCAGATATCGCGGTACGGCGCGCCGCCGTCGAGCAGACGCTGCGCCGCGTAGAAGAAGACGCCGGAGTCCTCCGCCGGATCGCGTCCGGCGGGGTGATTCGGTATCAGCACCACGACGGAGAGGAGGACGAGGAGCGCGGCCGCAACGACTCCGACGCGCATCGCGCTACAGATTCGCGCATCCTGTGCGCAGGTGCCGCGGCGGGTCGCGATCATCGGCGCTGGCGTGGCCGGCCTCGTTGCCGGTCGCGAGCTCGCGCGCCGCGGTCATCATGTCACGCTCTACGACCGCTGGCCCGATGTCGCGGGGCAGGCGAGCGCGTTCGATCTCGGGAACGGCGTGTGGATCGACCGCTACTACCACCACCTCTTCCAGAGCGACAGCGAGATGATCGCGCTGCACGACGAGCTTCTCCCTGGTGAGCTCGAATGGCATACGTCATCCGTCGGCATCTGGTCGCGTGGTCGCGTATGGCCCTTCGTGAGTCCGCTCGATCTGCTGCGTTACCGCCCGCTCGCGTTCGTGGACCGCCTGCGGCTTGGCTATGCGGTCCTCCGACTCACCGCACGGGATGACTGGGAGCGGATGGACGACATCGGCGCACTCGAGTGGCTGCGCAAGGCGTCCGGTGATCGTGCGCTCGCGTCGGTGTGGACGCCGCTCATGCTGGGTAAATTCGGCGACGACAGCGAGCGCATCCCGCTGGCGTGGCTCTGGTCGAAGTTCCGGCTGCGGCGCAAGCTCCGCGGGAGCGGCGCCACGAAGGAGCAGCTCGGGTATCCGCGTGGCTCGTTCCGCGCGATCTGCCAGGCACTGGCGAGCGAGATCCGCAAGCTCGGTGGCGAGATCCACGTCGACCGAGAGGTGCTGCAGGTGCGCGAGGACGCGGGCTTCGTGCTGCGGTGCGCCGGCCCGGGGGCGTACCGGCGGCGCGCGGGCGAGAGCCCGGCGGAGGCCGCGCTCGACGGTCGAGCGGACGCGGTGCTCTTCACGACGCCGACCTTCATCACGCGGCGGCTCGCCGACTGGCCGAGCGACTACGCGCGGCGCCTCGACGACTGGACCTACGAGACCGCGGTGGTGCTGCTCCTCGAGCTCCGGCGCCCCTACAGCCCGACGTACTGGACGAACATCGCGGACAGCAACGTGCCGTTCCTCGGGCTGGTGGAACATACCAACCTCGTTCCGGCCGATCGCTACCCGGCGCGTTACCTGTACGTCTCGAACTACGTCGCCGGGGGCGACCCCCTGACGCGCATGAACACCGAGGACCTGCTGCGCCACTACGTGTCCGCGCTCGGTCAGATGAATCCGCGCTTCGACGAGCACGACGTGCTGCGCTACTGGTCGTTCCGCGAGGAAGCGGCGCAGCCGGTGCCACGCATCGGCAACCGGCACCGCATCCTGCCGTTCGCGTCGCCCCGGAAGGGTCTGTATCTCGCGAACACGACCCAGATCTACCCCGAGGATCGCGGTACCAACTACAGCGCGCGCATCGGGCGCGAGGTGGCGGAGCGGATCGCCGCGGATGGCTAGCCTGAAGCTCGGGCTTATCTTCTCTCCGGCCGCGGGCCATCCCTACGGCGAGCTGCGCGACTTCGCACGCGAGGCGGAGCGCGCGGGTCTCGAATCGTTCTGGGTGAGCGACCACTTCTTCGGCGGACCGACGGGCGTGCCGGACCGCGACTGTCTCGAGGCGTGGACGTTGCTCGCCGCGCTCGCTCGCGACACGAAGAGCATCCGGCTCGGCGTGCTGGTCACGGCGGCGCAGTACCGCAACCCGGCGCTGCTCGCGAAGATCGTCGCGGGCGTCGATCAGATGTCCGCTGGTCGCGTGGAGTTCGGCATCGGCGCGGGCTGGAAGACCCAGGAGTACCGCGCGTACGGCTACGAGTTCCCGCCGGCCGGCGCGCGCGTCGAGCAGCTGAGGGACACGCTCGAGATCTGCCGCCGGCTCTGGACCGACGAGCGCGCGACCTATCACGGCAAGCACTACCGCATCGACGACGCGGTGTGCGCTCCGAAGCCGGCGCAGCGGCCGCACCCGCCCATCTGGGTCGGGGGCAGCGGGCCGCGGGTGATGCGGCTCGCGGCCCGCTACGCGGACGGCTTCGATCTTGGCCGGCATGGGCCGTCGGGCGCCCCGCTCACCGTGGACGAATTGGCGTCTGCGCTGGCGGAGGTGCGGCGGGCCTGCGACGACGCCGGACGTGACCGGCCGATCGCGCTCTCGCACTGGACTGGTGCGGAGCTGGAGGCCGATGACATCGCGCGGCGCGCGGTGGTCGAGCGCTTCTCGGGCTATGCGCGCGCGGGCCTCGATCGACTCTTGCTCGCGCTCGTCGGGCGCGAACGCGGAGCGAATGCTCTCGACGCGGGTGCGCTGATCCGCCGCCTCAGCGACCGCGTGCTCGCATACCTCTAGCCCGCCGGCGGCGCCGCTGGATCGCGGAAGGTCACGTGGGGTCCGTCGCCGATCGCGAAGCGGATCTCACGTCCATCGCGCAGGCGGATCCACGCCTCGCCGGTACCGTGCGCGAGACGGCCGAGCCATGCGCGCACGCCCTCGGGTTCGGGACCGTATGAGAGGACGTCCTTCTCGGCCACCGTGAGCGTGCGCGAGCCGTCGCCGAGCGTCATGTCCGCGCCATCAGGTGTGAGGCGAATACGTCTCAGCTCGGCGCGCTGAAAACCGAGCACCGTGTCGTCCGCGAAGCGGATCACCCAGCGACCTTGATCCGACGCCGATACCGCGCCGAGCCACGCACGGAATCCACGGACCTCCGGACCGAATGCCACGACCTCGCCGAGATCGATCTCGATCGGGTCACCGGCGGGGAACCGCAGCCGAGCGCGCGTCACGCGATGAACGCTAGACCGTGCGACACTTTGGCTCTCTTGAGCACTCCTGAGGCCTACCGCTCTGAGCCCATTGACGACGCGCCCTTCTCCTGGCGCGGCGTGCTCGAGATCGTCCAGGCCCTCGCGCTCGCCGTCATCATCTCCGTCGTCCTGAACCTGTTCGTCGTTCAGGTCACCGAGGTGCGTCAGCGCAGCATGGAGTCGACCCTCCTGCAGAACGACCGAGTGCTCGTCAGCAAGGTCGACTATCGCTTCGTGTCACCGCAGCCGGGCGACATCGTCGTCTTCAATCCGACGATCGACACGCAGATCCCGTACGTGAAGCGCATCGTCGCGGTCGCCGGCGAGACGGTCGAGCTGCGCGACGGGAACCTCTACGTCAACGGCCGCATCCGCTTCTTCCCGCAGACCCGCGGCATCACACAGCCGCAGATCCCGCAGATCGTGTATCCCTACAAGGTCCCCGACGGGTACTTCTTCGCGCTCGGCGACAACCGGCAGTCCTCGCAGGACTCGCGCACATTCGGCGCGCAGCCCTATGACCGCATCATCGGCAAGGTCATCCTGCGGTTCTGGCCGCCGGACCGCCTGATGTTCTTCGACTGGTGAGATAGCTAGCCGATCTGGCTCCCCAGCTCGGCCTCGCTGTCGGGCTTCAGCAGCACGACGCGCCCGTCGGCCTCGATCGCGCCGAGCGTGAGGACCTCGGATTCGAACGTCGCGATCCGGCGCGGCGGGAAGTTCGTGACGCAGACGACGAGCCGGCCCACAAGGTCGGACTTCTCGTACCAGCGGCGCACCGCGGCGGACGAGCGGCGCGTGCCGTGAGATCCGAAGTCGATGATCAGCTTGTAGCTGGGGTTGCGCGCCTCCGGGAAGTCCTCGACCGCGAGGACCCGTCCGACACGCATCTCGATCTTCTGGAAGTCGTCGATGGTCGCCACATCCGTATCATCGGACGTGTGAGCGATGTGTTCCACCGCGCGACGGACTGGGAGATCGTGTCACCCACTCGCGTGCTGCGCGTCACCTGGGACGACGGCAACGTCAGCGAATATCCGTGGGAGCCGCTTCGTCGCGCGTGCATGTGCGCGTACTGCCACGGCGAGGGTGCGTATCAGGGCGAGGTGAACGAGGACACGAAGTTCACGGACGAGCAGACGACGCTCAAGGAGGTCTATCCCGTGGGGCGGTACGGGATCACGCCGTCATGGGGGGACGGCCACGACACCGGGATCTACACGTTCAAGATGCTGCGCCAGGCCTCGGGCCTCGATTAGCGGGAGAGTGAGAGTGAAGTTCTTCACGAAGAAGGCCGACCTTCCTGCGGAGACAGCGGCGCGGGTGCCGCCGGGCCAGTACCTCACGGAAAAGTGGCCCGTGCTCCACTACGGACCGATCCCGCCATTCAATCCGAAGACCTGGGACTTCCGCGTCTTCGGCAACGTCGAGAACGAGATCAAGCTCAACTGGGAGGAATTCCAGAAGCTCGAGCAGACCGCGGTTCAGGCGGACATGCACTGCGTGACGACGTGGTCGCGCCTCGATCAGAAGTGGGAGGGCATCCCCTTCTCGAAGATCGTCGAGCTCGCGAAGCCGAAGCCCGACTCCAAATTCGTCATCGCGCACTCCGAGTACGGCTTCACCGCGAACACGCCGATCGAGTACTGCCTGCGCGACGACTGCCTCATCGCGCTGCGCGCGAACGGTGCACCGCTGACCGCCGACCACGGCTCTCCCGCGCGGCTCGTGGTGCCGCGCCTGTACGCGTGGAAGAGCGCGAAGTGGCTCCGCGGCATCGAGTTCCGAGAGACCGACGCGCCAGGGTTCTGGGAGCGCAACGGCTATCACAACACCGGCGACCCGTGGAAGGAACAGCGCTACTGGGGCGACGACTGAGCTAGCTAGCTGAGACCTCGCTCCGGCGCCTCGACCGGGTCGTAGTGCGCACGGAAGAAGCGGACGATCTGCGTCTGATCGACGCTCTGCAGCTTGTGGATCCACGTCCACGCCGTGAGCGCGACCTTCGCGTCCTTCAGGTCGGGATAGGGCTCGAGGATGATCTTCGGGAAACCTCCGCTCACCAGCTGACGCACGATGCTCTTCAGCTCATCGACCTCGGAGGGTGTGAGGTTGTTGTACGCGATGACCACGCCCCCGTGCTCGAGGTTGTGGGTCGTCACCTCATTCGGGAGCGTCGTGTCCTTGATCCCCCACGGCGCGGGAGCCGCCGGCGCCGAGTAATGCTCCCCGGATGTCGGCGGCACGGAGTTGTACGTGGCCCGCTGACCGTTGGGGATGTGGTTGTTGCCGAGACTTTCGACCTTCGTGCCGACGACCTGGCCGGCCGGATCGAACTCCGACGCATTCACGTCAATGGGCGCGGGCGGCGCGTCGAACGCGCCCAGCGCGCGTCCGACGATGATCAGACCCGCCACCGCGGCGATGACCCCGGCGACGATCCAGCCCTGTCCGATGCGACGGCGGGGCGCGGGCCCGCCGCCGCCGCTCCGGCGACGTTGCTGCCTGCTGCGTTCCCGCTCGCGGCGCTCGCGGCGCGTCGTGACCGTCATCTGTTTCAGGATACCTAGACTTGCGGTCATGACCGTTCGTGTTCGTTTTGCGCCCTCGCCGACCGGCTCGCTCCACATCGGCAGCGTCCGGACCACGCTCTACAACTACTTTTTTGCCCGACAGAACGGCGGCCAGCTCATCCTGCGCATCGAGGACACCGACCAGGACCGCCTCGTTGCGGGCGCGATCGACTCCATCTACGACGGCCTCGCCTGGCTGGGCATCAAGTGGGATGAGGGCCCGCGGGAGGGCGGACCGCACGCTCCGTACGTCCAGTCCGAGCGCCTGCCGCTGTACCAGCGGCACGCACAGCAGCTCGTCGACCAGGGCGCGGCGTACCTCTGCTTCTGCTCGAAGGAGCGCCTCGCCGCGGTGCGAGCGCAGCAGACGCAGCGCAAGGAGATCACGCGATACGACGGTCTGTGCAGGCGGATCGATCCGCGCGAGGCCGCCGAGCGCGCCAGGGCGGAGTCGCACGTGGTGCGGCAGAAGGTGCCCGACGACGGGGTGGTGGCGCTGGATGACCTCGTGTACGGACACATCGAGTGGCCGTTGAAGTCGCTGGAGGACCAGATCCTGCTCAAGTCCGACGGGTTCCCGACGTACCACCTCGCCGTCGTGGTCGACGATCACGCGATGGGGATCACGCACATATTCCGCGGCGAGGACTGGCTGCCATCCACGCCCAAGCATCTCCTCATCTGGCGCGCCTTCGGCTGGGAGATCCCACCGCACGCGCACGTTCCGAACGTCCTCGGACCGGACGGCAAGAAGCTCGCGAAGCGCCACGGCGCGACGAAGGTCGAGGAGTTCCGCGCGCAGGGCTATCTACCCGCGGCGATGGTCAACTACCTCGCGCTCATCGGCTGGGCCCCGGGCACCGAAGAGGAGATCTTCTCGCTGGACGAGCTGGTCCGGCGCTGGCGCATGGATCAGGTGCAGCGCGCCGGCGGTAAATGGGATCGCGCCCGGCTCGAGTGGTTCAACGGCGTGTACATCCGCAAGCTGTCGGACGACGAGCTCGTCACCGAGCTCGGACCGTTCCTGCCGGCAGCATGGGACCGCACGCAGGTGCGGAAGGCGATCCCGCTCATCAAGGAGCGCATGCGCACGCTGGTGGAAGGGCGCGACATGATCGCGTTCCTCTTCGAGGACGTCGACTACGAGCGAGCGGTCCTCGTCGGAAAGAAGCGCCAGCCGGAGGAGATCGAGCGCGCGCTGTCCAAATCCGCCGTGGCGCTGCGCTACGCCGACCCGTTCACCAAGCCCGGCATCGAGCAGGGCCTCCGCGCGATCGCGGATGAGCTCGGCTGGAAGGTGAGAGAGTCGACGGAGCCGATCCGAGTCGCGGTCACCGGCCGGACCGAAGGTCCGCCACTATGGGAGTCTCTGGAGCTGCTGGGCAGGGAGCGCACCCTCGCGCGCATCGAGCGCGCGGAGGCGATGCTGAACGGGGGAGGTCCGAGCTGATGGCAACGCTCGCGCGACGCGTCGGTCTGGGACTCAACGCTCGCGGTGACGTCGCGGACACGGTCGCGTGGGCACAGCGCGCCCGAGCGGCCGGCCTCGAGTCGCTCTGGTTCCACGACTCGTACTTCGAACGCGACGGCGTGACGTACGCGAGCGCAGTCGCGTCGCAGGTGGGCGAGATCAAGATCGGCCTGGGCTCGCTCAACCCGTTCACGCGACATCCCGTGCTGCTCGCCATGACGATCAGCGCGCTCGACGACATGGCGCCGGAGCGGATCCTCCTGGGGCTTGGCTCCGCGCTGCCGCTGCGTCTGGGCCAGATGGGCATCCCCTATACCCCGCCCGACGCCGTCACCAAGACGAGCGAGGCGATCGACACGCTGCACACGCTCTGGAAGGGCGAGCGCATCCCCTCCGGCACGCCGGGCCTGCCGCCACTGCAGCCGATGTTCCCGCCGGTGCACCGGGTGCCGATCTACATCGCCGGATACCGGTCTCCGATGATGGTCCTCGCGGGCCAGAAGGGCGACGGCTACCTCGCACGACCGGCCGAATCCATTCCCGGTCTCAAGAAGCTGCTGCGCGTGATGGACAGGTCCGCGCGCGACGCCGGTCGCGATCCGAACGATCTCGACGTCGCGGGTTATCTGCTCTCCCTGGTCGGCGACACGCGGCGCGACGCGCTGAACCGCGCGAAGCGCGAGCCGTTCGTCATCTTCATGATGAGCATCCTCTCGGACGTGACGCTCCAACGCGCGGGCTTCGAGCCCGAGCTGCGCGACCGCATCGCGGTGCACTGGCGCAAGGAGGACTACACCACCGCAGGCGGGCTCATCCCGGATGAGCTGCTCGACGCGTTCATCCTCTGCGGCACGCGCCGCGAGATCGCCGATCGCGCGTGGGAGTACCACGAGGCGGGCATGGATCTGCCGGTCCTGCAGCCGGTTGTCCAGGACGAAGACCAGGTCTCGGCCGTGCTCGACGCGGCCGTCGCGTACGGGACCGCCGAGGCCGGCGCCGTGGGCGCGCGCGCCGCGCTCGACGCCCAGCGCAAGACCGCCGGGGCGAGCCTGCGCGATCGTCTGGGCGCGTACTGGGAGATCGCGAGACCGTTCTCGTTCACGGCATCGACGGTCCCCGTCGCGGTCGGCGGCGCGCTCGCAGCTGTACACGGCCTCTTCGACTGGACGCTGTTCCTGGTCGCGCTCGTAGCCGGCGTGATGCTCCACATCGGCACGAACGTCATCAACGAGATCTACGACGTCCGCAAGGGCGTCGACACGATCGTCTCGCCGCGCGCGAGCCACGCCATCGTCAAGGGGCGCATCAGCGACCGCGAGGCCTATGTGCTCGCCGTGTCGGCGTTCGCGATCGCGTTCGTCCTCGGTCTGTACCTCGTCGCGGCGAGAGGCCTGCCGGTCGTCGCGCTGGGGCTCGCCGGGCTCGTCGGCGGTTACACGTACACCGCGCCCCCGTTCCAATACAAGTTCAGCCCGTATGGGATCCCGCTCGTGTTCATGCTGATGGGACCGCTCATGGTCGTCGGCTCCTACTACGTGATCACCGGAACGTTCGACTGGAGCGCGCTGGCCGTCAGTCTCCCCGTCGGGTTCCTGGTGGCGGCCATCCTCCATGGCAACGAGTGGCGCGACATCAGCGAGGACGCGCGCGCGGGCGCTCGGACGTTCTCGGTGCGGATGGGCCGCGGGGCCGCGCACTGGCTCTACCTGGTACTTGTGGTGGGCGCGTACATCGCGCTGACCGTGACGGTCCTCGCGGGGCTGCTCCCGATCTGGACGCT
This sequence comes from Candidatus Limnocylindria bacterium, assembly GCA_035281485.1. Lineage (GTDB taxonomy): Bacteria > Chloroflexota > Limnocylindria > P2-11E > P2-11E > CF-39. Next base: position 12,700 of record DATEDV010000145.1, read on the forward strand.
CCTCGCGATCCTGTCGCTGCCGCTGCTCGTGCGGCAGATCCGCAGCGCCGAGTTCGGCGCGAGCGGTCAGCAGCGCGCCATCGCGATGATCGATCTCCAGACCGCCCAGCTCCACGCAGCCTTCGGCTACCTCATGGTGGCCGGGCTCGTCATCGCAGCGATCGCCGCGACGCGTTGAGGGCGGTCACCGCCATCGGCCTGGCCGCGGCCTTCGGGCTGTTCGGCCTGACGTTCCGCGGCAACCGCGCGCAGTTCTGGGAGCGGATGACCCTCACGGGGTTCGTGCTCGGCAACATGGCGCTGGCGAACGAGCCGGACCTGCGGCGCATTCGCTTCCGCGAGAAGGACGTCGCGCTCGGGCTCATCTCCGCCGCCGGGCTGTACGCGATCTTTCGGGCCGGCGACCGGATGGCGCGGTCGGTCATGCCGAAAGGCACGCAGGAGATCGGTGACATCTACGCGCTACGCGAGCTCGGGCCGAAGACTGAGATCGCGACGCGGCTGGCCGCGGTGATCGGTCCCGCGGAGGAGCTGTTCTGGCGCGGGTTCGTCCAACGGAGGATCGGGGCGCCGGCCGCGGCGCTCGCGTACGGCGGCGCGCATCTCGTGACGGGCAACGCGACCCTCGTTGGTGCGGCGACCGTCGCCGGTGTCTACTGGGGGCTGCTGCGCGCGATCGGCATGAGCATGCCGGCGCTCATCACGAGCCACGTCGCCTGGGACATCTGGATCTTCCTCCTCGCGCCCACCGAGCCCGAGCAGGATCCGGGCGCAGGCTAGGAGGAGCGGTCGCGGATGCGCTCGGCCAAGCGCTTGGCGCAACAGGCGCAGTGCGGGTCCGGCCACACCAGCCAGACCACCAGCGCGAGCCACCCGGCGAACAGGCCGATGCTGAAGGCCATGTCGGCGGACAAGTACATGCCCGCTCGCTACGCAAGACGCGGGCCAGTCGCCGAAATGCCGCTGGGATGGCGCGGGTCGGCCTCGGTCGGATAGTCGGCGGGACGGCTAGGCGACGCCGCCCTGTGCGGCGACGATCGCGTCGCGCAGCGAGAATCGATCGAGGTAGAGGGCACGGCCGACGATCACTCCGCGCAGACCGCGATGCCGCAGCCGAGCGACGGCACGGATGTCGTCGAGCGATCCGACGCCGCCCGAGTAGATGACATCGCCGCCGAATGCCCGCGCGACGGCTTCGAGGTTCGCGATGTCCGGCCCCTGCAGCGTGCCGTCGACGGACACGTTCGTGTACACGACCGCGGGCACGCCGGTGACGGCGAGGGTCTGCATGAGATCCACCGCGCGTATATCGCTCGTCTCGGTCCACCCGGCGGTCATGACCATGCCATTGCGCGCGTCGACCGAGACGGCCATGCCGTCGGCGTGCCGGTCGACGAGGCGGCCGATGAGCTCGGGGTCCTCGATCGCCGCGGTGCCCACGATGATGCGCGAGGCTCCGGCCTCGGCGAACTGCTCGGCCGTGTCGAAGTCGCGGATGCCGCCGCCCGCCTGGATCTTCACGGTGAAGCGGTTCGCGATCTGCCGGATCGCGTCGAGGTTCGCCGGCTCACCGGTGCGCGCGCCGTCGATGTCGACGATGTGCAGCCACTCGGCGCCCTCGTGCACCAGGCGCTTCGCGGCCTCGAGCGGCGACGGAGCGACCTCCTCCACCGTCGAGAAGTCGCCCCGCGTCATGCGCACGACGCGCCCGCCGTAGATGTCGATGGCGGGATAGACGATCACGCGGGGATGGTACGGGCGGCACGGATCGCGTGGCGCAGCAGCTCGAGCGAGTGGATCCACGCCGGGCGCGAGGGCGTAGCCCTGCTCAGTCGGCCGCGATGAACGTCTGCGCGATGAGCGCATACCCCGCGTCGTTCGGATGGATGTCGCCGGCGCTGATGTGCGTGAGCTGCGGCGCGCGATCCCCGAACACCGGGTAGACATCGGCGACCGCGGCGCCGGCGGCGGCCCCGCCGCAGGCGATGAGGTCGTTCAGGCCGGCGCGGGGATCGCCGGCGGGAGCCGAGCAGTCGATGACGAGGTCGCTGCCCAGCAGGACGTCGTCAGCGAAAGGCTCGTACGGATGACCGGTGCCGCCGTACGGGTTGTAGTAGGTCATCACGAACAGCGTCTCCCGGCCCGGGTCGTGCGCGAGCGCGGACTGCAGCGCCGTCAGGATGAGCGCGTAGTTCAGCGCGAACTTCCGCAGCTGCGCGTCGACGAGCGCTTGGCACGCCGCGCCACCCGGATCGCTTCGGCACGGCTCGCTGAAGGTGAGGAACAGGATGTCGTTCCCGCCGATGTCGAGCGTCACGACCCGCGTATCGGTCGTGGGATCTTCGATCGCCGCGAGCGCCAGCGCGAGCTGACCGCCGGCGATGAGCGAGTCGCTCGTCTCGCCGGGACGCGAGAGGTTGCGCAGCAGGCGGACATTCTCGGCCCGCGGCTGCATGAAGTACTGGAAGAGGAGCGGCACGTACGCGGTCCGCGCCGGGTCGCTCGCGCCGACGCCCGCGGCCAGCGAGTCACCCAGCGCGACGTAGAGCCGCATGGCCGGCGCCACGGCCGCCGCGGCGGTCGACGACGACGCGGAAATGACCGCGACCAGCATGGCGACGAGCAGCGCCGAACGCGTCCGGCCCACCTCCCGACTGTACGGGCGGCCCACCAAGTGACCGGTCCGGTCCGCGCTGTTACGCCTTCAGCGCCTCGACCACGCGGCGCGTCGACGCCTCCACGCCGTAGCGCTGCGCCAGAGCGGCGACGTGCATCGGCTCCGGCGGTGACTTGGGAATGGCGCCGTCACCGGTGACGTCGATCGCGCAATCGAGCACCGCTCCCACGACGCGACGCGCCGCGACGATGTAGTCCTTCGACGCGTTCAGCTTCGCGCGGATCGTCGCGGAGAGATCCTTGGCTTCGAGGATCGCGTCAAGGGAGCCGTACTTGGTGAGCAGCTGGGAGGCCGTCTTCTCGCCGATGCCGCGCACGCCGGGCAGGCCGTCGGACGGGTCGCCGCGGAGGATCGCGTAGTCGAGGTAGCGGTCGCCGGGGATCCCGTACTTCGCCTTCACCCAGGCCTGGTCGACCAGCGCGAGCTCGCTGACGCCCCGTAGCGTGTAGAGCACGCGGATCCGCGGATCGCGCACCAGCGCGTAGAGGTCGCGGTCGCCGCTCACGATCTCGATCGGCCCGTCGATCCGCGTCGTGAGCGTGGCGATGACGTCCTCGGCCTCGCACTCGGTCGCGTTCGCGATGGAGATGCCGAGCGCGCGCAGCATCTCCGCGATGATCAGCAGCTGGGGCTCGACCTCGTCCGGCGGATCGTCATCGCCCGCGACGCGCGCGCTCTTGTACTCGGGGAGGAGCGCGACGCGGAACTGTGGCCGCCAGTCGCTGCCGAACTCGAACGCCACGTACAGCCGGCCGGGCTTGCGATCACGGAGCAGCCGGTCGACGAAGTTGAGGAAACCGACCACGGCGTTCACGAGCGTGCCGTCCGGCGCGTGGACCTCGGGCATCGCGTGGTACGCGCGATAGGCAAGGCTCGAAGCGTCGATGAGAAGGGTCGCTATGCGGGCGCCGCCGCGAACACGTGATCCAGAGCTGCGATGAACTGGTCATTCTCGGCGGGCGTGCCGATCGACACGCGGAGACAGCCCGCGCAGCCCGGCCACATGGAGATGTCGCGGATGAGCACGCTGCGCTCGAGGAAGCGCGCATGGACTTCGGCGGGCGTGCGCTCGTTCGCGCGGAAGAGGACGAAGTTCGTGACCGACGGAAAGACGTCGATCGCGCTCACCTTCCTCAGCGCCGCGTACACGCGTTCGCGCTCGCGGCGGCACTGCTCGACGCGGCGCGGGATCGACGCATCGTCACGGGCGATCTTGGTCGCGACCGCATGCGTGAGCGTGCTGACGTTGTAGGGGAGCTGCACCGCGCGGAAGAGGTCGGCGACCCCCGGATGGGTCACGAGGATCCCGACGCGCAGGCCCGCCGCGGCGCGCACCTTCGAGAACGTCTTGCTGACGACGATGTTCGGGTGGCTCGCGATCTCGGGGACGAGCGTCGTGCCTACGAAGTCGCTGTACGCCTCGTCGACGAGGACGAGCGTCTCCCGGTGCGCCTCCGCCACAGCGAGGATCGCCTCGAATGGGACTTCGTTCCCGGTCGGATTGTTCGGCGTCGTGAAGACGATCATGTCGGCGTCCGCCCGGGCGGCCGCCGCGACCGCGCGCTCGCGCGTGACGTCGTACGGCAGGCCGATCATCTCCTCGACGACGGTGCCGCCCGCGATGACGGTGAGGCGCGCGTGCATCGAGTAGGTCGGTTGGAACAGCAGGGTCTTCCGCCCGTGGCCGCCGAACACGAGGAACGTGTTGAGGAGGATCTCGTTGCTGCCATTGCCGAGCACGAGCTGATCGGGCTCGACGCCGTAACGCTCGGCGAGGAGACCTCGCAGATCGACGGCTGATGTGGGATAGCGGTTCAGCAGCACGTCATCGAGCTCCTGCGGCGTGAGCCAATCGCCCGCCGGATTCGGCTCGGCCCACTCGTTGGCGTTCAGACGGACGTCGGCCTTCAGCTGTCCGGTGCGGTACTGCTGGAACGCGGCCAGGTCCGCGCGCGGCTTGGGGAGGCGTGGGGTCACACGCATAGGGTACGGTGAAATCGTGACCAGCCGTCCGGTTGCTGAGCGCGCGGCGTTCGTGACCGCGGTGCTGGGTGTCGCGATGGGGCTCCTGTTCGTGTTCGCACCGATACAGGGCTACTGCCGCAGCGAGATCAGAGGCACGCCGGGCGCGCCCGCGACGCCGGGGCCGACGATCTGCGGCCGGCAAAGCCTCATTCAAGCGCAGCCGATCTGGCCGATGCCGCTCATCGCGATCGTCGTGTGGTCGTTCGCCCCGCTGGTGACGTACATCGGCGTGCGTCGCCGCACTGTCGATGTGGCCAGCGGGACGGCCGTCATCATCCTCGGCCTGTTCCTGGAGCTCACGGTCCTCATCAGCTTTGGAGCGGCGCCCTTCTTCGCGCCGTTCGTCCTGTTGCCGCTGCTCATCACGACAGCGCTCGCGCTGGCGTCACGACCGCGACCACGGATGACGTGATGGCGAAGAAGCGGAGCAGCGGAGGCTGGAAGACGTGCAGCCGCGGTCACAAATACCGCGGCGCGACGCATTGCCCGATCTGATGGAAGAAGAAGGCGGCTAGTTCCAGCCGCGTCCGGTAAACTTCATCGAGTCCCATCCACTCTTTGGGGAGTGGCCAAGCGGTAAGGCAGCTGACTCTGGATCAGCCAATCGGAGGTTCGAATCCTCCCTCCCCAGCAGTCGACTCCGCGCATGTTGCACGACGACGCCGCCTTCGACGAGCGGAATAGGACGAACCGCTGAAGGAGTTGCACCAGACATGGCGGATTGGAACACGAACGTCATCGACGAGTTCCGCGCGAAGGGCGGGAAGGGCATCGGCCACTTCGGCGACAAGCTCCTGCTGCTGACGACTCGTGGCGCAAAGAGCGGGCAAGTCCGGACTTCGCCGCTCGTCTACCACCGCGACGGCGACCGCTACGTCATCGCCGCGTCGAAGGGCGGCGCACCGAACCATCCCGGCTGGTATCACAATTTGGCGAAGCATCGCGAGGCCGAGATCGAGGTGGGGACGAAGAGATTCAAGGTGCGCGCCACCCCGATCGCGAAGGGACCCGAGCGGGATCGTCTCTACGCTGCGCACGGCGACAACTTCGCGGCCTTCCGCGACTACCCAAAGAAGACCACACGCATCATCCCCGTCGTCGTGCTGGAGCCGGTCTCCTAGGGTCGGCTCGCTCCGTGATGGTCCGGCAGATGCGACTGGTCGTCACCGTCGACGATTACGACGAGGCACTGCGCTTCTATCGAGACGTGCTCGGGATGCGCGAGGAGGCCGCCTTCTCGGAGGAGGGCGGCCGTGTCGCGATCCTCGACGCCGGCCGGGCCACGCTCGAGCTCGCCGACGCCGCGCATGCGGCCTTCGTCGACAAGGTCGAGGTCGGCCGCCGCGTCGCGGGTCAGCTGCGTGTCGCGTTCGAGGTCGACGACGCCCGTGTTGCGACGGATGTCGCGGCGGCGGCCGGAGCGACGATCATCGCACCGCCGACGGAGACGCCGTGGCGCTCGTTGAACACGCGTCTCGACGCGCCCGGCGATCTCCAGCTCACGCTGTTCCAGGAGCTGGGCTCCGGTTAGCCCGCCCGCTTCGACCTGGGCGCCTTGGCGGTCCGTCTCTGTTTCGCGGCTTCGACGCTGGCCCGCAGCGCGCTCATGAGACCGTCGATCTCGGCGACCGGCGACGGCGTCGAATCGATCGGGGCCGGGACCGCCGGCGTCTTGCTCCTGAGCAGCTTCAGCAGCTCCTCGCGGTACGCATCGGCGTGCGCCGATGGCGACCACGTCGTGGCCATCGCGCCGATGAGCTGCCGCGCCGTCTTGACCTCCCGTTCCGAGATCGCGACCTCCGTGGGACCGACCGCGAACTCGTCGGGACTGCGCACCTCGTCGCCGAAGAAGAGCGTCTCGAGCGCGAGCGTCCGTTCCAGCGGACGGATCGCGACCAGGTGCGGCCGGGTCCGGAGCACGAAGCGGCCGATGCCGACCATGCGCGACTCCTGCATCGCGCGGAGCAGCAGGGTGTACGGCTTCTCGCCACCCATCCGCCGCGTCGGCGCGACGTGATAGCTCTTCTCGAAGAAGACGGGATCGATGTCCGCGAGATC
>DATEDV010000146.1:0-6852 GCA_035281485.1 Candidatus Limnocylindria bacterium
GGGGATCTCGCCCCCCGTGTAGCCCTGGATGAGCTGGTCGATCTCTTGGGGGGTGAGCGCGCCGCCGTCGCGCTTGCGCTCGATGAGCTCGACGGCCCTCAAAGCTGCCGCACGACGCCCTTCACGACCTTGGCGAGGCGCGCGCCCGCCCGGTTCGCGACCGCGAGGACCTCCTCGTGCGTCACGTGCTGGATGAGGCCGGGGATGCCCGTGGCCATGTCCGTCACGGTCGAGATCGCCAGGATGCGCATGCCCATGTGACGCGCGACGAGGACCTCGGGAACGGTGCTCATGCCCACGGCGTCCGCGCCGAAGCCGCGGAGCATGCGCAGCTCGGCCGGGGTCTCGAAGTTCGGCCCGGCGACGGCCACGTAGACGCCCTCCTTCAGCTTTGGATCGACCGAATGCGCAAGCTTCCGCAGGTCCTCGCTGTATGTCCCGACCATGTCCGGGAAGCGCGGGCCGAGCCTGTCGTCGTTCGTACCGCGCAGGGGGTTCGCACCCATGAAGTTGATGTGGTCGCTCATCACCATGAGGTCGCCGTTCTCGTAGGACGGATTCAGGCCGCCGCAGGCGTTGGTGAGGATGATCGTGTCGATCCCCCATGCCTTGAAGACGCGCACGGGGAACGCGACGTCCCTGATGTCGTAGCCCTCGTAGTAGTGGAGGCGGCCCTTCATGACCGCGACCGGCTTTCCCTCCAGGGTGCCGACCACGAGCTCCCCGGCGTGACCGGGCGCGGTGCTCCGATGCCAGCCGGGGATCGTCTCGTACGGGATGCGGTCGGCGCCCTGCACGTCGTCCGCGAGCGCGCCGAGCCCGCTGCCGAGCACGATGGCCACCATCGGCTGGTGCTTCGTCTTCGCGCGGATCGCTGCGACGGCCGTATCGGCGTCGCTCATGTGCCGGGCTCCTTCAGGATCTTCTCGCGCAGGAGTGTGAGGAATGGCCGCGCGTGAGAGGTGCGCACGAACCTCGCGACCGTCTCCGAGCGGCGCACCGCGATCCGGTCGCCGGCGCGCAGGTCGTGCTCCTCCTGGCCGTCGATCGAGATGCGCGCCGGGTCCTGCACCTCGAGCTCGATGCGCTGATCCGGATCGAACGCCACGGCGTTGCCGAACGAGAGATGCGGTGCGATGGGCACGAGCATGATCGCCCGAGAGCTCGGGAGGATCAGCGGCCCGCCGACCGAGAATCCGTACGCGGTGCTGCCGGTCGCGGTCGCCACGATCACGCCGTCGGCCCAGTACACGATGAGCGGCTCACCGTCCACACGCACTGCGACGTGTATCGAGCGCACCGCCGCGCCGCGTGCGACGACGACGTCGTTCAGCGCGAGGAACCGCATCTCGCGGCCCTCGCGGGACAGCCGCGCGTCGAGCAGCGTCCGCTCCTCCACCGTGTGACGCCCGGCCGCGACGTCCGCGATCGCCGAATCGATGTCGTCGCTGGTGATCGTCGTCAGGAAACCGAGACGTCCCAGGTTCACACCGAGCAGCGGGATGCCGAGCGGCGACATCGCGCGAGCCGCTCGCAGCATCGTGCCGTCGCCACCGAGGATGCAGGCCAGCGCGGCACCTCGCGCGCCCGCCTCGGCGGTCGCGGTGTCGAGGTGGACGTCCACGACCTCATGTCCCGCCCTCCGCATGCGTTCCCCGGCCTCGCGAGCGGTGCGCACGGCGTCGGGACGGTCCGGTCGAACGCAGAGCGCGATCTTCACGAAGCTGCTCGGTCCGCGGCGGACCGGACCTCCGCCCCAGACAGCGGTGACGCGCCCTTCACCGCGTGGACGAAGATCTCGCGGTTGCCCTCACGGCCCGCGACGCGCGACGCCGCGACCGCGACGACGCCCACGCCTTCGAGCGCGAACCGCTCGGCGACGGCGACCACGGCGTCGGCTCGGGCGATCGGATCCCGGACGATGCCACCCTTCTCGACCGACTCGCGGCCGGCTTCGAACTGCGGCTTGACCAGCGCGATCACCGCGCCTCCGTCGCGGAGGTGGCGGAACGATGGCGGCAGCGCCAGCCGGAGCGAGATGAACGACAGGTCGGCGACGATGATGTCCACGCGTTCCGGAAGCGCGAACCCCTCGCGCGCGTTGATGCCCTCCATGACCCGCACGCGAGGGTCGTTGCGCAGCTTCCAGTCGAGCTGCCCCTTCCCCACGTCGACGGCGTACACCCGCGAGGCGCCGCGCTGCAGAAGACAGTCGGTGAACCCCCCTGTGGACGAGCCCACATCGAGTGCGACCGATCCACGGACATCGACGTCGAAGTCGTCGAGCGCGCCTTCGAGCTTCTCGCCACCGCGTGAGACGAAGCGCGGGCCACCCTCGATCGTCACGACCGCGTCCTCCGCGACAGGCGCGGCCGCGCGATCGGCACGGTCGCCGGACACGCGCACGGCTCCGGCCAGGATGAGCGCCTGCGCGCGCTCGCGGCTCGGCGCGAGCTCGCGCTGCACGAGCAGCTGATCCAGACGGACCCGGCGCGTCACGCGGCGAATGATTGCTCAATCTCTCGGTCGCGGCCTATTTCGCATACTGCGACCGATGCCGAAGCGCCTGCCCCGTGCACGGACCCTCAAAGGCGAGCCGAAGCTCTCCTACTACGACTCCGGCGGCGGGATCGCCGGCGAGCCGCCCATCCTTCTGATCCACGCGAGCCTGTATCGATCGGAGGACTGGGAGAACATCTTTCCGCGTCTGGCCACACGCTATCGCGTCGTCGCGTACGACCAGCGCGGCCACGGCCGGAGCGAGCGTGCATCGACCTACGACCTTCGCGCGTTCGCCGACGACGCGCTGCGCATGCTGCGCGATGTCGTGAAGTCGCCGGCCGTCGTGATCGGGCACTCGCTCGGCGCCCTTGCGGCGCTCGTGGCCGCGGGCGACGCACCGGAGCTCGTGCGCGCGCTCGTGCTGGAGGATCCGCCGCTCAAGTACGGAACGCCCTGGGAGCGCGAGCGATATCAAGGGCTGCGGGACGCACTCGACGTCCGTGAGGATCCGAAGGCGTTCCTCAAGGCGGTCGAGAAACGTGCGCTGCCGTCGCCGGGCCCGCGCGGCGAACGCACCTACGGGGAGATGCGCGGCTTCTACGCGGCCGAGCGCGTGACGACGTACTTCAAGGATGTCGACCCCGCCTTCCTCGACCGCCGAATGGCGAGCGCCGACGAGACGGCGCCGCTCATCGCAGCCGCGATACCGCGCGCCACCGCACCGGTGCTCGTCGTGACCGGGGAACCGCGCCTGGGGGCCGCGTTCGACGACAGTGCCGAGTTCACGCTCAAGCGCCAGGTGAAGGACCTGACCGTGAAACGATTTCCCGGTCATGGTCACGTGGTCCACGGTTTCCGACCGGAGCCGTTCCTGGAAACGCTCGAGCCGTTCCTCAGACGCGTGCGGTCGGCGACGACGTGACGGGGTAGGTCGGCTGAACCGGAGCTGACCGCGCTGTCCGACCGAGAGGCCGAGCGAGCACCATCTCGCCGAGCCTACACACGAACGGCACGCTGCTTGCCCGCGGTCATGAGGTGGGGACACGCGTGGGGGATGGAAAGCGGACCGCTCGTCGAGGTCGGCGTCGCGTTGCGCTGGCGCTCCGGGTCACATCGTCGACGGACGTGGTCATCGGGATATCGTTCCGGACCCCCAGTCTGCGTCGCCGGCCGCAGTGGAAATTTCATCACTGGATCGCGGTCGTTCCGACCGCCGCGCTCATCGTGCTGTCCGTGGGTGCGCCCGTGGCCACGGTCCTCGCCGCGCCCGAGCTCGGGGCCCTCGCGATGGCCGTCCGTCCGGCGGCGCCGCGGGTCGTGGCAGCGGTGCAGGTGGAGCAGGTCCCCCGCCCCTTCGTCCGCGCGCGCGGCGCGCTCACGACCGTCGTCAGCGACGACCCGCCGGCGGTACGCGCACACGTGGTCGCGCCGGGTGAGACCCTGCTGTCGATCGCGGTCGACCACGGGATCGCGCCGCAGACCCTGGCGTACAACAACGGCATCGCCGACACCGCGCAGCTTCGCGTGGGTCAGTCCCTCGTCGTCCCGCCGTTCGACGCGGCCATTCACATCGTGCACGAGGGCGAGAGCCTCGGGGAGATCGCGGCACGGTTCGGCGTCGACGCCGACACGGTGCGTGAGGCGAACGGCCGGGCCTTCGACCCGATCGACGACACGCCGGGCCGGCTTGTGCTCATCCCGGTGGCCGATGCTAGGTATCCCGGATTCCGGCTGACGGTCAGCGAGGCACCGCGTGTTCTCGCGCCGAGGGTCCGCTGGCCGACGGACGGCGTCATCACGCAGCTTTTCCGCTCGGGCCACACCGGCGTCGACATCGCCGCGCCGCACGGCAGTCCGATCGTCGCGAGCGACGCCGGCACCGTCACTCACGTGGGGTGGCGCGGGCCGGGCGGACTGGCGGTGTGCGTCCATCACGACTGGGGTCTCGAGACGTGCGCCTATCACGCGGCCACCGTCATCGTCGAGGTGGGCGAACGCGTCGCCGCGGGTCAGCAGATCGCGACCGTCGGCTCGACGGGCATGTCGAGCGGCGCGCACGTGCACTGGGAGTCCCGCACGAACGGCGTGCTCGTGGATCCGCTCACCTACGCGCCGAGCACCACCGCCATCATCCGCGTGGGGGGCGCCGTCGGCTCACCGTAGTCGAGCGGACCCGCGAGGATCTAGGTCGTGCGCTCCCGCGCCTGCTTCTGCAGTGCCTCCGCGAGCTGCGTGATGCGCAGCTCGGCCGCGTCGAGCCTCTTCGCGCAGCGCTCGTAGAGCCGGAGGCCCTCCTCGTACAGTCGCACCGCTTCGTCGAGATCGAGCGACGGATCCTCGAGCCGGTCGGCGATCGTCTCGAGACGGACGAGCGCCTCTTCGATGCTGCCCTCTGTCTCAGCCATTCCCCTCGACACCCTCCACGGTGACCGCCGCCCGTCCGTCGCGCATGCGCAGTGTCGCCCGTTCCCCCGGCGCGAGCATCGCAGCCGACGCTCGCACGCGGCCGTCCGATCCCTCGACGATCGCGTAGCCGCGGCCGAGGACCTTGAGAGGCGAGAGCGCTTCGAGCCGGCGCTGCGCACCGACGAGCCGCTGTCGACGCGACGGGATGAGGCGCGACACGGCACGATCTATCTGCCTGCGATCCTCGTCGAGCCGCTGACGCAGCCCGGCGACACGCGCCGGCGGCGCGCGCCGCTCGACGAGCCGGCGCGCCTCCGCCAGCCGACGGCGCCGACTCTCGAGCGCCTCACGCATGCGCGTCGTGACGCGCCGCCAGGACCGCTCGGCCGCGACCTGATGCCGCGCCGAGTCCGGCACGACGAGCTCCGCGGCGACCGACGGCGTCGGCGCGCGCACGTCGGCCGCGTGATCGGCGAGCGTCACGTCGGTCTCGTGGCCGACGCCGCACACCACGGGTCGCGGAAAGCGTGCGATCGCCCGCACGAGGGCCTCATCGTTGAAAGCGGCGAGATCCTCGCTCGGGCCGCCGCCGCGCGCGATGATCACGACATCGAGCTGCCGCAGCTGGGCGAGCCCGTCGAGCGCGCCGATGAGCGAGTCCACCGCGCCGACGCCCTGCACCTGGGCGGGCGCGAGGACGAGCTCGATGCGCGGATCGCGCCGGGCGACGACGGTCTGCACGTCACGCCACGCCGCGCCGATCGGGCTCGTCACGACGCCGACCCGCCGGGGAGCGGGCGGCAACGCGCGCTTGCGCTCCTGCGCGAATAGTCCCTCGGCGACCAGACGCCGCTTCAGCGCCTCGAGGCGGAGGTACGCGTCGCCCGCGCCCGCGGGTCGCACGTCGTCGATCCGCAGCTGGCAGCGGCCGTCGCGGTGATAGAACTCGACCCACGCATGCGCGAGGACCTTCGTACCGTCGCGCGGCGTGAGCGCGATCTGCGCCGCCTGCGAGGCGAAGAGGACGCACTGCATCTGACCGACGTTGTCGCGCAGCGTGAAGTACACGTGACCGGCCGGCGACACCCGGGCCTGAAAGACCTCTCCCTCGACCCAGAGGTCCTTGAACTGGTCGCCCGACTGGATGTGCTCGGCCAGCCGGATGGCGAGCTGACCGACGCGAAGGACGTCCCTAGGCGCGCTCGAGATACTCACCCGTCCGCGTGTCGACCTTGATCTTGTCTCCGGCCTTCACGAAGAGCGGGACGTTCACCTTCAGGCCCGACTCCAGCGTCGCCGGCTTCGTCGCGCCGGTGGCCGTGTCGCCCTTGAGACCGAAGTCGGTCGAGGCGACGGTCATGACGATCGACGCCGGGAGCTCGACGCCGATGGGCTCGCCCTCGTACTCGCTGAGCGTGACCTCCATGCCGTCCGTGAGGTAGTTCACGGCGTCGCCCAGGTGCTCCTCGTCGAGCGCGAGCTGGTCATAGGTCTTCGTGTCCATGAAGTGATAGTGCGTCCCGTCCTTGTACATGAACTGCACGACGCGGTGGTCCAGCCGCGCGCGCTGGAAGCGCTCCCCGGCCTGGACCGTCTTCTCGATGAGGTCGCCCTTGCGCACGTTGCGCAGCTTCATCCGCACCTGCGCGCTGCCGCGACCCATCTTGATGTGCTGGAACTCGACGATCTGGTAGAGCACGCCGTCGATCTCGACGGTGATGCCCCGCTTGATCTCCCCGGTGCTGATCACTTCTTGTTCGTCTCCTCGATGAGCCAGCGGAGCGCGACCTCGTAACCCACGACGCCGAGCCCGATGAACTGGTTCGCGGTCACGTCCGTCAGGTAGCTATGGTGGCGGAAAGGCTCTCGTTTCGTCACGTCGCTGATGTGGACCTCGACGACCGGGAAGCGGCAGCCCGCGACGGCATCGCGGAGAGCGACCGA
>DATEDV010000147.1:0-3586 GCA_035281485.1 Candidatus Limnocylindria bacterium
GGGCACATGCTCAAGACGGACGGGCCGTACGCGTTCGTCCGCCATCCGATGTACCTCGGCATCATCCTGTTCCACATCGGCGCGTCGCTCGCGCTCGCGAGCCCGCTGCTCCTCGCGATGACGGCGCTCATCATCGTGCCGTTCACAGCGATCCGCCTCGTCGCGGAGGAGAAGGTCCTCCGGCACGCGTTCGGCGAACGTTACGTGCGATACGCCGAGCGCGTCCCGGCTCTCCTACCCTCGATCGGGTGAGGCCGGGCCGCGCCGCGATCGTCGAGGGCTGGCCCATCTTCGTCACGGCAACGATCGTCGGCGCAGCGTTCGGGCTGACCGCGCGCCAGGCCGGGCTCGGCGTGCTCGAAGCGATCGCGACGAGCGTGATCGTCTTCGCGGGCGCAGCGCAGTTCGTGATGGTGGACCTGCTGCGCACGGGCACGCCAGTGCCGCTGATCGTGCTGACCGTCCTGCTGCTCAACGCGCGCCATCTCTTGATGGCCGCCGCGGTGCGGCCGTTCGTCGCGACGGCATCCCCCGCACGGCGTCTCGGTCTCGCCTATCTGCTCACCGACGAGACCTTCGCGATGGCGATCGGCTGGTTCCGGCGCGGCCATCGCGACCTCGCCTATTACGCCGTCTTCGGCGCGGTGCTCTGGTCCGCGTGGAACGCCGGGACGCTCCTCGGAGCCCTCTTCGGCGGCGGCCTGCAGGATCCGCAGCGCCTGGGTGTCGACTTCGCGATCACCGCCGTCTTCGTCGCGATCGTGGCGGTCAGCGTTCGTCATCGCGCCGACGTCGTCGTCGCGCTGGCCGCCGCGGCCGTCGCGGCGGTGCTGCGCATCGCGGGCGCGTCGGCGGTCGCCGTCGTCGTCGCCGGTGCGCTCGCCCCGCTCGTCGCATTCGCGATGCGTGAGCCACGGCCGTCGGATGACGCGCGACCGTGACGATGTGGATCGCGATCGTCGCATCGGGGATCGTGACGTACCTCACGCGCGTCCTGCCCCTCACGGTCGCGGCGCCGGCGAGCGCTCCCGCCGTGCTCCGCCGCTACCTTGACGCGCTCCCGATCGCGATCATCGCGGCGCTCGCGGGAGCCGGCATCGCGGTGCCCGACGCGCAGCCGACCGGGGGCGCCGAGATCGCGGCGGCGCTTGTCGCGCTCGGCGTCGCGGCGTGGCGGCGCAACCTGCTCTTCGCGGTCGTGGCCGGCGTGTTCACCGTCGCCGCACTCCGCGCCGCCGGCCTGTAGCGGAGCGGAGTACCGTTCTCGCCGTGGAGGGCGGTCTCATCCAGTGGATCTGCGTGCGCGAAGCGCATCGCCACACGCCTCCGCCCGACCAGTCCACACCGTTCAACATCCACGACGAGGGCGGCTGGGCCTACTGCCCCGCCGGCGCCACCCAGAACCATCTTTGGTATCGCACCGGTGGCATCACGCGCGCCGGGCTGGACCGCTTCAAGTGGCCGCGCGAGGACGAGGTCGACCGCGCCGAGAGGTAGAGCGCCGGACGGTCGAGCGGGCTCTCGCCAGATGGAACATTTGGCCCGTTTGCGGCGTTCTATAGGTGATGAGAACTTCTGGACTTCCCTGCCGCGCGCACCCCGACTGCGAGGTCGTCTTCAGCCTGAGCCACCAGGACTCGATGGAGGCGCTTCGTGAGGCCGCGTCCCGACGGGACGCGCACGAGCTCGAGCAGCACGCCTACCGGCACGTCGCGACCACGACCCTGGGCGGGTCCACGTTCGCTCAGGGGCCTGCGGCCCGTAGCCGCCGGGGCCGTCGGCGCTCCGAGGAGCTGAACGTCATCTAGCTCGGCCACCGGCCGAGTCGCGCTCCTCTAGACGCCCGACGTATCGCAGCGATCCATGTTCCCGCTGGCGTAACCGGCCTTGAACCAGAACTGGCGCTGCTCGGAGGATCCGTGGGTCCACGTCTCGGGGGTGACCTGACCCTGCGTCTGCTGCTGGATGCGGTCGTCGCCCACGGCGGCGGCCGCGTCGAGCGCCTGCGCGATCTCGGCGTCCGAGGGCGGCTGGAGATAGCCGGTGCTCGCGGCGTTCTTTGCCCATACGCCGGCGAGGCAGTCCGCCTGCAGCTCGACCCGGACCGATTCGCGCGCGCTCGAACGGTCGCGTAGCAGCCCAAGCTCGTTCTGGATGTGATGCCCGTATTCGTGCGCGATCACGTACCCGACGGCGAAGGGACCGCCCTTCGCGCCGAACTGACTTTCAAGCTGATCGAAGAACGTCAGGTCCAGATAGGCCTTCTGGTCGAGTGGGCAGTAGAACGGACCCTGTGCGGCGCTCGCGGTGCCGCATTGGGCCTGCACGTAGCCGCTGAAGATCACGGTCGTCGCGGGCGTGTAGGTCGTGCCACGGCGCGTGAATTCGTCGTTCCAGTACTTCTGGATGCTGTCCACGAAACCGACGACGCGACAGTCGGCACGCCGGTTCGCGTCCGCGCCGGTCCGGCATTCCTGGACCGAAGATGCGCCCTCGATCGGTGGCTGGTACGTCGTGTCGATCAATCCGGTCGGATCGACGCCGAGCAGCAACGACGCGATCAGGATGATGAGTCCGATGCCACCGCCGCCGACGATGACCGGTCCGCCGGCCCCGAATCCGCCGCGGCCACGGCGATCCTCGACCTGTGACGGATCGAGCTGCGCATCGGGTCTGAACGTCATGCGTGGAGCGTCCGCAAGACCCCTGCCATGGCCGGGCCGAGCTAGCGGTCTATTGCACCGGCGGCGCGGTCACCGTCTGTGCCGCCCCTTTTATCGCGTCGATGAGCATCGACGGCGGCGCGTCCTTCGTGACGCATGCGTCGACGCCGAGCGCGCGCCCTTCCACGCACGCCTCGCTGTCCATCGTGTAGAGCACGATGCCGATGAGGCTGTCTTCCCGGCGGAGCGAATCGATCACGTCGATGCCGCGAAGATCACCCAGCTCGGAGTCGAGCACGATCACATCGGGACGCGTCGCGTGCACCAGACGAAGCGCGTCGTGACCGTCCCTGGCGACCCCGACCACGACCATGCCGAGCTCGGCATTGAGGAGATAGCGCAGGTTCTCGCGTACCGATGGATGGTCATCCGCGACGACGACGCGAAGGGTGCGGGCCGGGACCTCGGACATCGAGCGAGCATAGACGGGATGTGGAACCCGCTGAACCGTGGTGGCGGCCGACTGACCAAGCGGGCGCCGGCTGCCGCCGTGTCGTTCCGCCACTGAGACGGCCTCGGGCGGGCCTGGCCCTACGCTTTTGACGTGGTGCCGATCAGGACCGCCGTCCTCGCGGGCACCGCGGCGGTGCTCGTCGCGGTGATCACGACGGCCCTCGTGACGCTCGGACTCACCGGCCGGCTTCAGCCGGAGGTGAGCCGCCCGAGCCCGACGCCGACACCGATCGTCACCGCCACCACGACCGCGACGCCCACACCGGATCCGACCTCCTCACCCAGCGCGTCGCCGTCCGTGGCCCCAACGGCCACGCGGACGCCGACGGCACGGCCCACGCGCACCCAGATGCCCGACCCGACGAGCAACGTGGCGGGGCAGCAGCTCGTCCCGTACTACTTCACGACCC
>DATEDV010000148.1:0-5331 GCA_035281485.1 Candidatus Limnocylindria bacterium
GTTGCCCGAGGACGTCGCGAGCGCTCCGCTGGGGTCGTATACCGCGAGGTCGATGTCCTGCGGCGTCGTCCATTCGAGCGTCACGGTGACGCGGGTGGCCTTCGTCGCGACGCTGAACGGATGGACGTCGTGGTACGGCGCACCGGCATCGGAGACCCCGACGCCGACCGTGCCGGTGTAGCTCTCGCTGGTCACGAGGGTGCGCTGCTGCTTGCCGCTGCGCGTCGTGCAGGTCCCCGTGCTCTTGGTCTTCTTCGCCACGGACGTGGCCGCAAAGGCATCGACGTAGCCCGCGCCGACCTGGTACGGCTGGTAACCGGGCATCGCCGTGGCCGTCGCGGTGAGCACCGCTCCGACGTCAGACGGTGTGAGCGCGGGGTTCCCCTGCAGCATGAGCGCGACGACGCCGGAGACGTGAGGCGTCGCCATGCTGGTGCCGCTGATGCACGTGTAGTACGGCTTCCACTCGGGTCGGACCGCCGGCGTGTCGGCGAACTGCCCGAGATCGGCGGTGCTGCCGGTGGTGATGCCGTGCGGATTGCGGGCCGCGCAGATGCGGGTGCCCGGCGCGGTGATCGTCGGCGTGCGGCTGTTGTCCGGGGCGCCGACCGATGAGAACGTGGAGAGCTGCCGGTCCTTCTGGCCGGCGGCGACGCAGATGACGCGGCCGCCGCAGTAGGTGCTGAGCGTGTTCGGGGCGCTCGAGGTCGTCCCGCTGTTGCTGCCGTCGTTGCCCGCGGCGAACACGACGGTGATCCCCTGGTCGGCGAGGTCCTCGGCCGCGCGGCTGGTGGAGTTGTTCGGGTCATACGGACCGCCGCCGAGGACTCCCCACGAGTTCGAGACGACGCGAATGTTGTACGTGCGGTGGTTGTCGGCGATCCAGTTGAACGCCGACAGCGACCAGATGATGCTGCGGCCGTCGCCGACGCCGAGGCCGATGAGGTTCGCGCCCGGCGCGACGCCGACGTAATAGCCGCGTCCGCCGAGATCGTCCGCGGTGCCGGTCCGTGAGGCGGTGCCGTCGCCCGCGACCGTCGCGGCGACGTGCGTGCCGTGGCCGCTCGTGGTGTCGCTGTCCTGCGTCTCGACCGTGAAGTCGGCGACGAACTTGAGATTCTTCACGACGCGACGCTGCAGATCGGGATGCGGCGCGTAGATGCCCGAGTCCACGATCGCGACGCCGATGCCCGTCCCGTCCAGGCCGAGCCCGCCGGCGGTCTTGGGCGCCCACACGTCGTCGGCGCGGATGAGCGGGATGCTCTCGTGGCTGTAGAAGTCGATGGGCGGCGCCCACTGCATCTCGGCGATGTCGGGGAACGCCGCGATCGCGCGGATCGCATCCGGCGCTCCGACGACGCCGGCCCACGGCCAGCGCGTGTAGGGCACGGCGAGGGTGGCGCCGGCGGCGAGAAGGCGCGCCTTATCCGCCGCGGTCACCGGGTGACTGAAGAACGCGATCGCGTGCACCTCGCCGCCGCGCGCGAGCGCCGCGTCCAGCCTTGGATCCATGCGCGCTCCGGCGGCGGCAGGTGCCGGAGCCACCAGCCCGACGGCGAGCGCGACTGAGAGTGCGAGAACGAGCGTCATGAGGCTGCGGAACATCGATCCTCCTGCGAGGAGGGCGTGTTGCCCCTCCCTCGGCCGCCGCTCCGACGCCGCACCGCGCGTGCCGTCCGGTCGCGTCCGCACGTAAACAGCGGGTCAATCGAGGACGCTCGAAAGGTCAGCTCTCGGTCGGGCAAGTTAGGTTGCGCGTCGTCCTACGCTCGCGCGCTGCGGAGAGACCATCGACACGGAGGTACTTCAATGCGCGCACTCGTCGCGGCTACGGCCCTCGCTCTCGCCTCACTGGTCGCCGGCACGACTCCGGCGCTCGCGGTCGATCGACATCTGCACTGCCTGACGACACCGGGCGGGACGACTACGATCGCCGCCGGGCTGACGGCGAACGGACCTCAGGCGGCCTTCGACCAGTTCCACTTCCAGGTGCATTTCGGCGCACTCGCAAACCCCAACAATCCGGTGACGGTAGCCGGGATCTTCACGGGTAGCTGCCCGCAGTAGGCGCTGTTGCGAGATGGCGCGCCGGGCCGGCAAGCACCGGCCCGGCGCGCGCGTCTGGCTAGTCGCCCGCGCGGAAGAACAGGAAGTGATCCTGCATCCGCTGGCTCTGGCCGGCGGTGAACTCGAAGTAGCAGGAGTCGAACGAGTAATCCATGTAGTTGTGGATCGGGTCAAGGCCCGGCTGCGGGCAGGTGTCCTTACCCACTGGGCAGCCGCTCGTCGGCACCTTCATGGCCGGCGTGTCATCGACGTAATCGCCGTTGGCGTTGCAGCCACCCCAGAACGTGTGCTCGAGCCCGAGCCAGTGACCGGCCTCGTGCACGGCCGTGAGCCCGAGGTCGAATCGATCGAGGTACCTGTCCGATGTGTGCAGCATCGATTCCCAGTCGACGACGATGCCGTCAAGGAACATACGGGACGGCGTGAGACCGGGCAGGTACGCCCAGCCCAGGTAGGCGCTCGCGGTCGTCGAGTAGTAGTTGAGCGCCTCGGGCGCGTTGGTCGTGAGCGCTTTCTTCATCTCGCGCTCGGCCGGCGATCCGGGACCGGCGTTGAACCAGGCCGCGTTGTCGGTCCGGGTCACGCCGGCGAGCTCGAAGCTGAAGCCCGTCTTCGCGCCGCCGTACACGCCGCCGAAGGCGAGATTCATGACGCGGATCTGATCGTCGATCTGCGACTGCGTGACGTTGCCGACGGCGCCGTCGCTCACGACGTGGAAGTACACGGGCACCGTCGTCTTGAACTTCGCACTGCCCTTGCCCTTGGCCGACGCCGGCAGCGACGCGACCGGCTCGTTGAGCTCGGGCTCCCTGAGCTCGCCGTCACCGCGCGCCAGCGAGTGGCCGGCCTGCTCCGGCTCCGCGGCGACGATGTAGCAGTCGCCGGCACGGGCGCCGGCCGGCATGTCGGAAGGCGCGAGGACGATGAGGAGCGCCGCGCATGAGGTCGCGAAGAGTCTCTTCATGGGCTTCCCCTTCTCGTGTGTTGGCCCGAGACGCTAGCAGTCCCCATCGCAGGGCGCGCGGTGACCGGCGCTTGCGGCCGCGCGTAATTGGGCAGCCCCGGAGCCAAAAGGGGCGCATCTGTCAATGACGCACCTATTAATAAGGACAGCGACTCGGGTCAGTAAGGACAGCGACTCGGGCGAGGGCGACGCGCCTGGATCAAGGACGGCGTCGCGGCTGACGGTCGCGCGGTGCCCTAACGGACGGTCACCACGGCGTGAAGGCCGAGGTCGGCCAGCGGTCCGCGGCCGTTGATCGCTGGGCGCAGGCGGATGGTGTGCGCGCCACTCTGCGACGGCGCGCGGAAGCGTACGTTGAACCAGCCGACCTGACCCGGACCGACGTACTCCGTCGTCTGCACCGCGACCACCGTTCCATCGTCGAGGATCAGCGAAGCCTGCGCGCCGTCGATACCGCGGTACCACCCGGCCGAGCCGGTGTTGCGCAGCGCCAGCGTCCACTCCACCGTGCCGTTCGGCGACGCGCTCGGATACGGCGCCTGCGACTCGAACGTCGCGCCATACGCGCTGAGGGGCGGGACCTCGAATGCGGGTCGCGTGAGCGGGGGAAGCGCGTTGGCGCCGGCGGCGCCGCCGTCGGGCTGCGCCTGTTGCAGCAGCACGCCGATCACGATGAGCGCACCGGCGGCGACGCGGAAGGAGAGCTCGGGCCGCGCCCTCACCGCCGCGAGCGCGCGTCGGCCGGCGCCGCGCTGGAAGAGCCGGCTCACCACCGCGCGCGCGGACCTTGTGGCGCGCTCGAGCGCCGCGAGCTCTTCGTCGATGAGGACCGCGATCGCCACGCGGTAGACGAGCTCGCGCGGCCGCTTGTACCGACGGCCGAGGTCGGCGTCCATACCGCGCCGCAGCACCGCCGCGACGCGTCGCGTCGGCTCGCCGCCGAAGAGCTGCCGCGCGATCGCGGCGAGCCCGTAGACGTCGCTCGCGCGCGATGCCGCGCCGCCCGCGGTGACCTCGGGCGACGCGAAGCCCGGCGTGCCCCGTGGGACGAGCGGTGGGTGACCGATCGGCTCGGCGATACCGAAGTCGAGGAGACGCGGGCGTCCGTCGTTCGCCATGAGAACGTTCGCCGGCTTGAGATCGAGGTGCACGAAGCCGTGCGAGTGGAACGCCTCGACCGCGTCGGCGAGCTGGATCAGCAGGAGCGCGATCTTCCGCGCCGGCAGAGCCGGCTCCGTTCCGGCGACATGATCGAGCGGCTCGCCCTCGACGTGCTCGAACACGATGAGCGTGTCGCCGAGCGCCTCGTGGATGCCGAGCACGGGGACGATCGCGGGGTGGTCGAGCGTCTCCAAGCGGCGCGCTTCGGCGAGGAACGTCCGCCGCGCGTCGACGTCACGCGGGTCGCGCAGGATCTTCAGCGTGACCGGGCGGTCTCGAGACTCGTCGTATGCGCGCCAGACGTCCGCCGTACCGCCCGCACCGATGTGTGCGGCGAGCCGGTAGCGGCCCGCGACGACCGCGCCGACGTCCCGCCCGCCGGAAGACATGACCTGTGTGACGTCGCTGCGACTCACCGGGAGGCTTAACGGACGAGCTCCTGACGCGCTGCGTTCTCCGCTTAATGGGGCAGTACCACCGTACTTCTCGGGGAGCTCCGGTATGAGAAGGTTTCAGCGCGGTGTCGTCAGCTCGCGATCCCGATGTCGAACGTCCCCGCGTACGTGTTGCCGCTCTTCGTCACGCTCAGCGTCAGTCTCCCCTGGGCCTGCTGGAAGATGCCGTCCTGCGCGTTGCGCGTCAGGCCCTGCGTACCCCGCTGCGAGTACGGCGCTTGGGCGAAGACCTCGTCGTTCACAGCTTCATCGAAGAACAGCTGCGATGTGAATTCGCTGGCGGACGTCGGGCGGATCTTGAAGTGGATGTGCACGGCGCGGCCCTGGTACCAGCCGGGATAGATCGTCGTGAATCTGGCGCTGCCAGAGGCGTCCGTGTTCTGGAAGCCGCGCAGGAACTTCTGACCTCGTGCGTTCTGCACGTCGGAGTACACGCCGAGCGCGTCGCACTGCCAGACGTCGACCATCGCGCCGGTCAGCGGCGTGCACGCGCTGCCGCTGACGCGCGACACGCGGAAGCTGAGCGTCAGCAGCGCGCCCGGCCGCACCGCGCCGGTCGTCGGATCCGAGCGGATGTCCGAGCGGTCGAGCTTCTCGTCGACGAAGAACGGGCCCTCCGTGAGCGCTGGCCGCACGATGCACGACGGAAGCGTCGCCGCCGTTCCCGTGGCGGTCGGCGCGGCG
>DATEDV010000149.1:0-2435 GCA_035281485.1 Candidatus Limnocylindria bacterium
TACACGCGGGTCTCCGTCGACACTGTGCACGTCCCGTCCGCACGCGGATGGGTCGCGAAGTTCATCGTCGCGAGGGCGTAGCCGGCTCGCGTCGAGAGCGCCACGAACTCGGCGGGCGTAGACGGCCGCGCGGTGTTGGGCGGAGCGATCACGACGGTGCCGACGACGAGCTCGCGCGGGCCGTCGACGAGCGCGAGGAAGGTCGTCCGGGTCGCCACCTCGAGGAGCGTCTGGTCGGCCGGCGCGTTCAGCACGCTCTCCGGACCCGGCCGCCCCAGTCGGCGCAGCCAGGTGAGGGATCGGAAAAAGAGGATCTCTGAAGCTGTAACGTCCCGGATCGCGCGATAGACGCGATCCGGAGCGGCACGGACGGTGGTGCTGTGGCGCTCACTGAACTGGAAGGCCGGCGTGACGCGATCGAGCTCGCTCGCGAGCGCGGGCGCCGCCGCGAGGGTCACGAGACCCACCGCAGGTCCGTGATGACGCCCATGGCCGCGAGCCGGATGTAGAGGTCCGTCAGCATGACGCTGAAGAGGCTGAACCACGCCCATCGGGAGTGGTGCGCGTTCAGACGGTTCGCGATGCTCCAGAGCCGGTAGCGGAGCGAGGCGCCGTGGAACGAGTCGAGATAGCCGCCGATCAGGTAGCGCGCCGCGTGGCATCCGAAGGTGTAGCCGCTCAGCAGCAGCACGTTGGCGACCATGACGATCGTCCCGACCCCCACGCCGAACCGTCCGTCGAAGTTGAACGCGAGCAGGGCGTCCCACCACAGGATCGCGAGCACCACGATCGCGAGGTACAGCGTGTAGCGGTGGATGTTCTGGAGCACCCATGGAAAGCGGGTCTCGCCCGAGTACTTCGCTCGTGCGTCGGGGACCGTGCACGCCGGCGGCGCCCAGAAGAACGCGCGGTAGTACGACCGTCGGTAGTAGTAGCAGGTGACGCGGAACGCGAGCGGCGAGCCGACGATGAGGAAAGCCGGCGACAGGTTGTACCAATCGCCGATCACCGGGAGCGTCGGATGCACGCATCCGGTCGTGAGGCAGGGCGAGTAGAAGGGCGACAGGTACGGATCGAGGTAGTAGTTCGCATTCTGGACGCTCGCCACGAACGCATAGACGCCGAACAACCCGAGGACGAGCACGATGAACAGCGGCTCGATCCACCACCGATCGTGACGCTCGTGCGGACGCTGCCGGACGCTGGCCGTCGTCGCCACCCGCCGTCACGGTACGCATTCGCGGGACGGCGGGCAAAGATATGGCAACGCTCGTGGCGATAGCCGTAGGCTATGACCGTGGAGCTGCACCAGCTGCGGTACTTCGTCGCCGTCGCCGAGCAGCGCCATTTCACCAAGGCAGCGCGCGAGCTGTCGATCGCGCAGCCGTCGGTCTCGAAGCAGATCCGCCGGCTCGAGGACGAGCTCGGGGCGCCGCTCTTCCACCGCATGCGCGGGAACGTCGCGCTGACGCCGGCCGGCGAAGCGCTGCTTCCCCTGGCGCGCCGCGTCCTCGCCGACGTCGAGGGCGCGGAGAGCGAGGTCCGCGATCTCACCGGAATGCGTCGCGGCCGGCTCTCGCTCGGCGCGACGCCCAGCCTGTCGACGACGCTCGTGCCGGCGGCGCTGGCCCGCTACCACCAGCGCTATCCCGGGATCGAGCTCGTGCTGCGCGAGGCCGGCTCGCGCGATCTCGTCGGCGAGCTCGAGAGCGGATCCCTCGACGTCGCGCTCGTGATCCTGCCGCTGCTGTACGCGAACCTCGAGACGACCGCGCTCCTCCGTGAGGAGCTGGTGCTCGCCGTGCCGAGGTCACACCCGTTCGCGCAGCGACGAAGCGTGTCGATCGCCGAGCTGCGCGGCGTGCCGCTCGTGATGTTCCGCGACGGCTACGACCTGCGGTCGACGACCGTCGCGGCGTGCCGGCGCGCCGGGTTCGAGCCGACGTTCGCGCTGGAGGGCGGCGAGATGGACGGCGTCCTCCGGCTGACGGCGGCCGGCGTGGGGGTCGCCGTCGTCCCCAGCCTGGTCGTCGAGCGCGGCGGTCCGCTGCGTGCGGTCCGGATCGCGAAGCCCGAGCTCACACGCACGATCGGCTTCGCGCACCGGCGCGACCGGAGGCTCACGCGCGCGGCGCAGGAGTTCATCGCGACGGTGCGCGCGCTTGTCGCCGCGCGGGAGTGGCTGGCGCGGATGCCGGCGGGGCTGACGGTGCTCGACGGTCCCGCCACCCCGCGCGGACGCAAGACGAGGTCGTAGCTAAGAGCGCAGCTATGTCGCGTCGACAGCCCGCGGGCGCATCCGCGCCGACCTCGGGGGCCTCGTGACCGGACCGGCGCAGGCATCGATCGGCAGGCACTCGGGCAGGCTCGTCGCCGACGAGCGCCGCGGCCGGATCCGCAGGAAGGCCCCGATGTACACCCCGAGCAAGACGACG
>DATEDV010000150.1:0-2849 GCA_035281485.1 Candidatus Limnocylindria bacterium
GAGCTCGAGCTGGCGGCGGTGCTCGTCGACGAGCCCGTCGAGCTCGTCCGCTGCGTGACGGTCGACCTGGAGGTGCCGGCGCACGCGGAGATCGTCATCGAGGGCCACGTCCTGCCGGGCGTGCGCGAGGACGAAGGGCCGTTCGGCGAGGTGACCAACTACACGGCGGGACAGGGCAGAAACCCCGTGTTCGAGGTCACCGCGATCACGACGCGCCGAGACCCGATCTACCGGCACATCCAGGCGACGCGCTTCACCGATCACCAGGTGCTCGGCGCGCTGCCGGTCGAAGCCGGGATGTACAACCGGCTCCGTGAGACGGCGGGCGGCATCGACATCCACGAAATCGCGTGTCCGGCGTGGTGCAGCCGCTACACCGTGATCGTCCAGATGACGCCGCGCTTCGACGGCGAGGCGCGCGCGGCGCTGCTGGCCGCGCTGTCGTCGCCCTATCTCTATCCGAAGCTCGCGATCGCCGTGGACGCCGACGTCGACGTCCACGACGCGCGCGACGTGATGTGGGCGATGGCGACGCGGGTGAATCCGGAGACGGACGTCCACGTGATCCCCGGGATGCGCGCGCACGGTCTCGATCTCGCGTCGCCCGAGCTCCTGCCGCCCGGCTCGCCCGCGTGGCAGCGCGTCGGCGGCAAGATGTTCATCGACGCGACCAAGCCCGCGACCTGGCGGAAGGAGGAGCGCGAGCTCTGGGAGCGCGCGCGCCCGAAGGGCTGGGGCGTGCGACTCGACGACTTCCTCCGCTGATGACCCCGGCGGTCGGGCGGTCGGTGCCGCGCAAGGAAGACGCGCGACTCCTCGTGGGCCACGGAACCTATGCGGCGGATTTCCGGCTGCCCGGGTTGCTGCACGCTGCCGTGCTTCGCTCGAAGCATCCGCACGCGCGTCTCGGCGTGATCCGTGCGAAGGCTGCGCTCGACCTGCCTGGCGTCGTCACCGTCGTCACTGCCGCCGATCTCGGCGACATCGGCCGGATCCCCGTTCGGATGGGCCAAACCGGCCACGGCCCGAACGTCGTCGCGTGCCTGCAGCCGCCGCTCGCGCGGGAGAAGGTTCGTTACGTCGGCGAGCCGATCGCGGTGGTCATCGCGGAGAGCCGCTACGTCGCCGAGGACGCGCTCGACCTGATCGACGTCGATTACGACCCGCTGCCGGCAATCGCCGATGCCCGCCGCGCGGTCGAGCGCGATGCGCCGGTGCTGCACGAGGTGATCGAGGGCAACGTCGTCGCGACGCTCGAGACCGTGACGGGTGACGCGGCAGCCGCGATGGCGGGCGCGCACACGCGCGTGCGCGAGCGACTCGCGATCCAGCGTCACGCCGGCGTGCCGTTGGAAACCCGCGGGCTCACGGCCTCGTTCGATGCTCGCACGGGCATCATCCAGCTGTGGGGCGTAGCGAAAGTCCCCTACTTCAACCGGCGCGTGCTCGCAGATCTGATCGGCTATCCGGAGCATCTGATCCAGTTCGTCGAGCTCGACGTCGGCGGCGGCTTCGGGGTCCGTGGCGAGTTCTATCCCGAGGATCTCGTCGTTCCGTGGGCCGCGAAGCGCCTCGGCCGACCGGTCCAGTGGATCGAGGACCGGCGCGAGCACCTGATGGCCGCGAACCACTCGCGCCAGCAGTGGCACGAGACGGAGATCGGCTTCGATCGCGACGGCCGGATCGTGGCGCTGATCGACCGGTTCATGGTCGACCTGGGCGGCTACATCCGGACGCACGGCGTGGTCGTGCCGGAGCTCACCGCGGCGCTCATGCCCGGGCCGTACCGGATCCCGAACTATCGGAGCGAGATCCGCTGCGTGCTCACGAACAAGACGCCGACGGGGACGTATCGCGGGCCGGGCCGGTACGAAGGCACCTTCGTGCGCGAGCGGTTGATGGACATCGCGGCGGCGCGTCTCGGCGTCGATCCCCTCGAGCTCCGTCGCCGAAACTTCGTCACGCCCGCCCAGATGCCGTACGACGTCGGCGGCGCGTCGCTCGGCCAGCGCACGACGTACGATTGCGGTGATTATGGCTCGGCCCTCGATCACGCCCTCGAGGCGATCGGATGGAACGCGGCGCGCGTCGAGCGAGACGAGGCGCGTCGTCGCGGCCGATTCGTCGGGCTCGGCGTGGCCTGTCTGGTCGAGAAGGCGGGGCTCGGCCCCTACGAGTACGCGCGGGTAGAAGTCGACGCGACGGGCCACGTCGTCGTGTATTCGGGGATCGCGTCGGTGGGGCAGGGCATCGAGACCACGCTGGCGCAGGTGGTCGCCGACGAGCTCGGCGTGACGCCGGAGGCGATCAGTGTCGTGCATGGCGACAGTGCGCGCGTCCCGTTCGGCGTGGGCGGATTCGCGAGTCGGGGTGCGGCGGTCGCGCTGCCCGCGGCGCTCGAAGCCTCACGCAAGGTGCGGGCGAAGCTCGTGAAGCTTGCTGCGCGGCTGCTCGAAGCGGCGCCGGACGATCTCGTCGTCGAGCGCGGCGCGGTGCATGTCCGCGGCGTGCCTGACAAGGCGCTCACGTTCCGCGAGCTCGCGCGCCGAAGCGTGCCGCCGCCGGCGGAGCTCGAGCCTGGCCTCCACGCCGAGCATTTCTTCGAAGCGCCGAAGATGACGTACCCGTACGGCACGCACGCGGCGATGGTCGAAGTCGACGGCGACACGGGGCGCGTGAAGGTGCTGCGCTATGCGATCTCGTACGACATCGGCAAGGCCATCAACCCGATGATCGTCGAGGGCCAGCTCGTCGGTGCGCTCGCGCAGGGACTCGGCGGTGCGCTGTACGAGGAGCTCGTCTACGACGACGCCGGGCAGCCGCTGACGACGTCGTTCCTGGACTACCTG
>DATEDV010000151.1:0-10392 GCA_035281485.1 Candidatus Limnocylindria bacterium
ATGTGCGAGTCGTCCTGCGTGAAGCCGCGGACGCGGAGCATCCCGTGCAGCGTCCCGCCGCGCTCGTAGCGGTACACCGTCCCGAGCTCGCCGATGCGCAGCGGAAGCTCGCGGTACGACCGGATGCGCGACTGGTAGACCTTGATGTGTCCAGGGCAGTTCATGGGCTTGATCCAAAAGTTCTGGGTGCCCTCGTCCAGCTCGAGCGGTCCGTACATGTTCTCGCCGTACTTGTCGAGGTGACCCGACCGTTGGTAGGTCTTCTCGTGCGCGATGTGCGGCGTGTAGACCAGGGTGTAGCCCCGCTCGTGATGGATCTTTCGCCACCACGCCTCGAGCTCCTCGCGCACGACCGACAGGTTGGGCAACCACAGCACGAGCCCTGAGCCGAGCTCGTCGTCGATGCGGAACAGCTCGAGCTCCTTGCCGAGCGCGCGATGGTCGCGCCGCTCGATCTCCGCGAGCCGCTTCAGGTAGTCGTCCAGGCCCTTCTGATCGGGCCACACCGTGCCGTAGATGCGCTGCAGCTGCGGGTTGCGCTCGTTGCCGCGCCAGTACGCGCCCGCGATCGAGAGCAGCTTGAACGGGCCGATCCTGCCGGTGTTCTCCACATGCGGGCCGCGGCAGAGATCGACGAAACCGTTGTGCTGGTACGTGCTCACCCGCCCGTCCTTCACCTCGTCGTCGCTGTCCTCGTCGGCTCCCTTCTCGGACAGCTTCTTGATCTGATCGACCTTGTAATCCTGTTTGCGCTCGCCGAAGAACCGCAGCGCCTCTGACACGCTCATGTCCTTCTGCTGGAACGGCGCGTCGTGCTTCACGACCTCGCGCATCTTCTCTTCGATCTTCGCGAGGTCGTCGGGCGTGAGGGCGCGCGGCAGATCGAAGTCGTAGTAGAAGCCGTCGGTCACCGGCGGCCCGAAGCCGAACTTCGCACCCGGGAAGAGCTCGAGCACCGCACCCGCCATGACGTGCGCGGTCGAGTGCCTCAGCGCGTAGAGCGCATCGTCACCGTGATCTGGCTTCCGTTCCGTTCTCGCCATGGTCGTCCTCCACGCTCGCTTCGCTTCGCTCACACAGCCCCGCGGTGGGCACGAAAAAAGCGCCTTCGTCCCTGGTCTTTCGGGACGAGAGGCGCTGCTCCCGCGGTTCCACCCGAGTTCCCACGCGCGCGGGCGGGGCCCTCGTTCGGGCTGTATGGGGCCCACCCACATCGCTCGACGGTGGTCTCCGAAGCGCTGTGCCGGCCCGGCTCACACCCTCCCGGGCTCGCTTACGGCCGCGCGCCGCGGCGCTGTCCGTGTCGCTGCGAGGAGCGAATCATAGCCCGCCTTCGACGGGGGCACCTATTACTGCGGCGGCGGGGTGAAGATCACGAAGATCGTGCCGAACAGCAGGGAGGCGATGACGATCACTGCGATGAAGGCGGCGACGGTGCGCGAGCTCTGGTCCAGCAGACCTCTCCGGCGGCCGGGGAGGTCAGGCGATGGCGCGGGCGAGGGTGTCCCAGACGCGCTCCTGGACCGCGGCGGGGGCGGACCACCGCTCCTCGACGCGACGGCCGATGACGGTCATCTGGTTCGAGTACAGCTGAGCCGCGGACTGCAGCATCTCGAGCGCCTCTTCGCGGGCCGGGTGCTCGCGCCAGTCGAGCACCGTGACACGCGCCTTGGCGATCCGCTGGTGGATCTTGTCGAGCACGACGTACTCGGGACCCTGCGGCCACCGCTGCGCGCCGACATCGATGCCGTGTACGAACGTCACGCCGACCAGGTCGGCCTTGCGAAAGTCATTGCCGCGGAACTCGTTGATCTTGCGCGGCGGGTCGAGATGCTCCGCGCCGGAGCCCCACGGCCGACCGTACACACGCACGTTGGCGATCCGGCCGGTGAAGGTGCAGTCGATGAACTCGGCGCAGAACGACTCCCAGCCGTCGATCTTCGCGCCGTCGAACCGGCAGCGCTCGAAGCGGGCCTGACCCGGGCGGACCGCGCGCAGGTCGGCCTCGTCGAAGCGGCAGTCGCGGAAGACGCTGCGCCGCCGGGAGGAGAACAGCGGTTGGAAGCGGCGGTCCAGGGTCTGTCCGCGGAAGTCGCAGTGCTCGAAGGCGCAGCCCTCCGGCGCGACGGCGTCGAACGACGCACGACGGAAGTCGGCGTCACGGATCGTGACGCCGTCGAACATGAGGACGCCTGAGACGGCGTCTACGGTCGTCCTACTTGTCGTCGGAGCCGGTGGCGTAGATCGGAACGACGTTCGAGGACTGAAGCTCGTCCATGCGCGAACGGCCCTCGAAGACGACGCCCTTCTCGATCACGAGCGACGGCGTGGTGATGTCGCCGTGGACCTTTGCCGGGCGGCGGAGCTCGACGGCCGACGTGGCCTTGATGTTGCCGACGACCTCGCCCTCGACGATGACCGTGCCGCAGCTGATCTCGGCCTGGACCTTGGCGCCGTCGCCGACCATCAGCAGGTCGTTGGTCGAGATCTCGCCGGTGAACGTGCCGTCGATCCGGACCTTGCCCTCGAAGGCGAGCTTGCCCTCGAACTCGGAGCCCTTGCCGAGCAGGGCGTTCAGGTCGGCCGAGCTGGACGAGTACTCGCGGGTCGCGGTGTAGTCACGTGTGTCTCGCTGCTGCACAGTGGTGCCCTCCGAAGCTTCCTCTTTGCGGTCCGTCTCAGGTGCCCGGGCGGCTTCCGGCGCTTCGGCGGGACGCCACACCGGCGTCGTCGACGGGCGCGCAGGAGTGCTCGATCGTTTGAACGTGAGTCGGGACACTACCCCCTCAACGCGGTACTTCCTAGAACGTCACCCCAGTACTAGTGGGGCAATCAACAGCGCTCCTGACGCGCTGCCAGACCGACCTCTACCGGACCGGAGGCTCGATCTCCCGGGGCGCCACCGCGCAGTTCGCGCAGCAGTAGACGCGCGCGTCCGCCGTGACGGCCGTGGCGCGGTCGACGATCGCCGCACCGCAGTTCGCGCAGCCCTGCCCGATCACGCCCGTGGCACCTTCGGCCGAGCGGGCGCAGCTGGCACAGCAGAACAGCTCTCCGTCCTGGCGGACCACGCTGGCCGGTGCGACGAGGGGAGTGGCGCAGCGGGCGCAGGCCTCGTCGATCGCGAGCTCGTCACGGACGTCAAGGCGCTCCACGGCGTAGTTGGCAGCAGGAGCCGTGCCGTCTGGCTGAGCGCCCGCCGTCGCAAGCCGGTGGCGATATCACGAGGGCGCTCCACGAGCGCACCGGAGGTGCACATGAGCCGTGACCACAACGGCAGGCCGCGGATGCTGTCGCCACGCGAGGCCGTCGATATCGCCGGCGAGCTCACCGAGGCCGACCTGGCCGACGGCCGGCTCGAGCGCGTGTGCGTCAGGTCGGTGGCTGACGAGGCCGAGACGCTCACCGAGGTGTCGCTCATGCTGCGCCAGTTCGCCGAGTGGCTCGTGCATCTGGAGCTCGACGGCTGGCAGCTCGCGGCGCCGATCGACGATGGGCACGGCCTGCTCGTCAACGAGGACCCGGAGAAGCGTCTGGACGAGCCGG
The DNA here is from genome assembly GCA_035281485.1 of Candidatus Limnocylindria bacterium. GTDB lineage: Bacteria > Chloroflexota > Limnocylindria > P2-11E > P2-11E > CF-39. The sequence goes on from DATEDV010000151.1 coordinate 3,547, forward strand.
ACTGAGCGCCGCCCCCCGCTCGCGTGCTTGACCAATCTCCCAGACTGTCCGAGATGGCAAGCGCCCAGCGGCAGAACATCCTGGTCGTCGAGGACAACGAGAACACCCGCCGCCTGCTCGAGACGATCCTCCGCGGCAGCGGCTACGAGGTGACGGGGGCACCGGACGCGGAGGAGGGCCTTCGCATCCTCGACGAGGCCGAGGTGGATCTCGTTCTCCTGGATCTGTTCCTTCCGGGTGCGGACGGCATCCAGTTCCTGCGCGCGCGTGCTGAGATGGAGCCCGAGCGCCAGCCCCCCGTCATCGTCGTGTCGGCGACCGAGGACATGGACACGCTGCGGCCTCAGCTGCGTGAGCTCGGAGCCAAGATGGCGCTCCGCAAGCCGTTCGACGTCCAGGAGCTGCTCGATGGGGTGCGTGAGCACGCGAGGAAGCCCAGCGCCAGCCCCGCGACCCCGGCGGCGGCACCCGCCGGCTCGCGGAAGACCGCTCGCGCGAAGGCGAAAGGCAAGTCCGCCACGAAGTCGTGAGCGCGCCCGCTCGCGCTGAGCCGAGCCGGACCGCGCTTGCCGCCATCGCCGTCGCAGGGCTGGCCATCGTGATCGGAGCGGTGCTGCTGCTTCCCCCGCCCGGTCCGACCGCCGTGGTGGACTCGCCGAGCCCGAGCGCCTCCCCCACCGCCACGCCCACGCCGACGCTCAGCCCGTCGCCGAGCCCAGCGCCCACGCCCTCGCCGCCGGCGACCGCGGTCAGCGGACGGCACGTGAATGCCGTCCTCGGCTTCTCGGTGCAGCTGCCGTCGCCCTGGCGGCGCACGGCCTGTCTCTCGGCGGGTCCGGACGCGCGGCTCCCCGAGTTCGTCGGTAGCGAAGCGTTCACGAACGTCCCCGCTGCCGAGGAGATTCACGGCGATACGGGCGCGTTCATGGGGACCGTGAGCGTCCACGTCGAGCGAAATCCGGACCGACTGAGCGCCGAGGCGTGGGCGCGAAGCCCGCGAATGGGATCGACTCAGGGGCAGTCCATCGCACCGGCAACTCTGGATGGCCGCGCGGGCGTACGCGTTTCCGGCGGCGTCGTCCAAACGGAGACCACGATCGTCCCGGTCGACGACCTGATGTACATGGTCGCGTTCTCTGCGAGGTCCGCGGACGACCCGCTGATCCCGGCGATGCGAGCGATCGTCGCGTCCGTCACGTTCGTCCCGCGGAGTGCGACACCGGTCCCAACGGCGCGACCCCCGCGATCAGCCGAGGCGGTGGCGGACGCGCTGGCTGCGGGATTCGCCGCGAAGGACGTGGCGGCGCTGGCGACCCTGATGGGCGACTGCATGCTCAGCGGTGCGGAGCAAGGCGGCGTGGGGTCGTTCTCGCCGGAGCGTTTTACGGCGATCCTGCGCGAGCAGTTCGCCGCGGGCACCACGGTCGACGTTCGACCGCGGCCGATCGAGTCAGCTCCGGGATACGGCGCCGCCGAGACGTTCGCGGTCGCCACCACGTGGATCGACCCGCGACAGCCACCCGCGCGGGTCGATCTCCTCATCTCCGCCGATGGCGCGTTCCATTACTGGCGCGGGATGATCCGACGATCGCAAGCGCCGTGAGATCCGATCCCTTCTGTAGCGGCTAGGAATACGCGAGCCGGCGAACGGAACGCAGCAGGAGCTCGAGATCGAAGGGCTTGCCGATGAACTCGTCGACGACGAGGTTCTTGGCGATGGGCTCGCTCCTGTTCGCGCCGCTGATCACGATGACCTTCGCCCGGCCTCCTGAGCTCCGGTACTGATCGAGGAACTCGCGGCCATTCATGCCGCCGCTCAGGTACAGATCGAGCAGGATGACGTCGGGCTGCCGCCGGGCCACCTCGCTGAGCGCGAGGTAACCGGTGGTCGCCTCCGCGACCTCATAGCCGTCCTGCCGAAGCGCGACGCCCAGGATGCGCATCTGATGGGCGTCGTCCTCGACGACAAGGATCCTTCGCATCGTGTAGCAGTTTGGCGCAGGGGACCACGACGCGCGTCTTGGGGGACGGGAACGAGGTGATCCCCTGCGCCGAGCATCATGAGAAGGACGGATTGAGGAACCGTTGAGTCCTCGCCTTTGAGCCCATGGACGAGCCGCGCTCCGCTGACGCGGGGCACGATCCAACGTGGTCTGGGTCGCGTGGGACCACCTTTGGGCGGTGGGCTCTGCGTGGCTCGAACACGCGACCTCAGCGATGTCAACGCTGCGCTCTAACCAGCTGAGCTAAGAGCCCGAGGATCTCAATGCTACCGCCGCGGGCTCAGCTCCGCTCGACCGCGCGGCGCCGATCCTCGCCGTTGATGCGCTTGCGCACGTCTTCGAGCGACGCGGCCGCGATGGCCTCCCACTTGTGATCCTCGGACGCTCCGAACGCGCAGTACGCCCAGGAGTCCGCGTGGTAGGTGATCGGACTTGACGGCGTACGCGTCGCTGCCTGGCGCTGATGCGCTGGCGCCCGGCAGACGAATCGAATGACCGCCGCCATCGTGACCACCTCCTCCGACGCGCCTTCAAATCTCGCGCGGAACGGGCGGCGCGCCAAGTCCTCGATGGGCTGCGCGCGGTCGGCTATCCCAAGAAAGCAGGTGTACGCGAATGGGTGTACTCTTCTGGGGATGGCCACCGAACCCCTTTCCGTCGACGGCGACACCACCAGGGCCGAGCGTGCGGGCACCCGCCTGACCGAGCGGCAGCGTGAGGTGCTCGCGAGGGTGCGGCGCGGCCTGTCCAACAAGGAGATCGCGGCCGAGCTCGGCATCACCGAGGAGGGCGTGAAGGCGCACCTGGCGCGGCTCTACCTCCGCTTCGGCGTGCGCAACCGAGTGCAGCTCCTGGCCGAGGCCGGCGGACTGCTCGACGGCGAGACAGGATCGAACGCTCCTCTCGCGTCGCTGCGGATCATGGCCCGCGCCGCTCGCGCGCAGATGAACACGTTCCAGGCACACGCGGGGCCTGACCAAAGGGCGTCCATCGATGCCCGTCTCGAAACGCTCCGCCGCGCGCTCGAGTCGCTCGATGTGGCGCTCGAGGTGGTGGCCACGCTGCCGCCGACCGCAGCCGGGAAGGCCCTGCGTATCGTGCGGAAGCGAATGTCCAGCGCGCGGGTCGCGCTTCGGGAGCTCGAGACCGCCGTTACCTAGCGCGCGCGCCAGCGTCGCCCTGCAACCGAAGACCCTCGACCGGCGCGTCCTTTGCGAAGCACGTGAACTCGAATGCGCCGAAGCCGTTCGGATCGAGAAGCGTGTCTATCGCGGAGCGACGGCCGAGCGCGCGGAGCTGATCGATCGGCGTCTCCGGCCGCGCCGCCGGTTCGCGGATGCCGAGCGCAAGCAGCGCGTCACGCTGCGTGGCCCGTCCCGCGAAGACGAACCCCGCCCCCTCGGCCGCGCGGCGCACCGCGGTGAAATTCACGCTCGCGGTCATGTCGTGCGTTCCGGGCTCGGCGTACGGATCCGTCACCAGCCGGTGGCGCGAGAAGCCGCGCAGCGTCCCGGCGCCGAGGCGCGTGAGCAGCTCGTTCTCGTCGCCGCCGTAGTCGACGAATACGAGGTAACCGCTCGTCAGCGCTGATCCGAGGCTTGCCACCCAACCCTCGGCCGCCGGGCTGATCTCCCATCGCCCACCCTGCGGGAGCCGTTCGGGAACGCGCCAGCCGAGGTCCGCCTGGCTCGGCGGGCGCAGCGTTTCGACCAGCGCGCCGGCTTGCTCATCGACGAACACCTCACGTATCCCCTCGGCCGTTCGCACGAGCACATGGACCGGGAACGCGTCCAGCACCTCGTTGGCGAAGATGACGCCCTGGACCGGTGCGAGGGCGCGAGCGTCCGACGCCCAGCGCAGGTCGCGTCCCGCGAGCGCCGCGGACTGCTGTTCTCGGAGCCGTGGCGAGACCTCGACGATCGTCGGTCGCACGCCGCGCGCGGCGTCGGGACGCTCACGCTCGAGCGCTCCGAGCACGTCACGCAGGAGCACGCCGCGTCCGGCGCCGGCCTCGACCAGATCCCACGCCGGCGGCTTTCCGAGCTGCACCCAGAGGTCGGCGAAGGCGCGCGCGAGCGCGCGGCCGAAGTGCGGCCCGAGGTCCGGCGCGGTGAGGAAGTCGCCCTCGAAGCCGATCGACGCGCGCGTCGTGTAGTAGCCGTCCGATGGATCGAAGAGCGCGGACTCCATGTACTCGGCGAAGGTGATGGGGCCGCGGGCGCGGATCCGCGCGACCAGGCGCTCGCGGAGCGTCAGGCGCCCCAGCGCGGCGGCGCGGGCGGTCGGACCTCGGGCGGTCGCACCGGGCCGCGGCCGTCGCCGTTGCTGGGCACCTGCTCCGAGGGCTTCCACGTCTTCGCCACCGCCAGCTCTTCCTTCGCGAGAACGGTCACGCCGAACCGCTTGTACGTCGCGAGCTCGAAGTTCGGCGTCTCGCCGAGCGCGCCGTGCGGGCAGACCTCGACGCAGTCGCCGCAGTAGATGCAGCGGACGACGTCGAGCTCGTACGTCTGCAGGTCGCGCTCGCGCATCATCAGCGCTCCGGTCGGGCACGTCTCCGCGCACGCGCCGCACGAGACGCAGTCCGTGTACGAGAGCGAGACGTTCCACGGCGTGGTCACGATCGAGTCGTACCCCGCCCCCATGAGTCCGTAGCAGTTCGCGCCGATCACGTCGCGGCAGATGCGGACGCACTGCGTGCAGTTGATGCACTTGTTGAGGTCGCGAAGGATGAAGTCGTGGCTGAAGTCGTACTCGTAGTCGTGGTAGTCGATCGGCTCCGCGCGGTGGAAGCGGTTCTCGGTGAGGCCGTGCTCGACCGAGAGCCGCTGCAGGTGGCACCGGCCGACGTCGGGGCACACGCACTGCAGGCAGCGGGCTGCTTCCTTCTCGGCGAGCTCCTTCGAATAGCCGCTCTCGATGAGCTCGAAGGACTGCTTGCGCTGCTCGAACGGCAGCATCGGCATGCGGACCTGAGGTTCCTCGGGCTTGTACGGAACGATGTCGATCAGCTCGGGGACCTTCTCCTCCTCGGCGATCTCCTCCGCGACGCGCGCCATGTCATCGCCGGCGAGGTACCGGTCGATCGCCTTCGCCGCGAGCTTGCCCTGCGCGACGCACTCGATGACCGTGCGCGTACCCATCTGCGCGTCGCCGCCCGCGAAGACACCCGGGCGGTCGGTCATGAGCGCGCCGTTGGTCACGATCGTCTCGCGCTTGCTCTTGCGGATCCCGGTGTCGCGCTCGATCCAGTCGAGCACCGGGACCTGACCGATCGCGGGGATGACCGTGTCGCACTCGATCGTGAAGTTCGAGCCTTCGACAGGCACGGGCCGCCGTCGACCGGACGCGTCGGGCTCGCCGAGCGCCATGCGCTGGAACTCGATACCGCCGACGCGGCCGTTCTTCTCGATGATCTTCACCGGCGCCGCGTAGAACTCGAGCTTGATGCCCTCGTGCTCGGCGTCGTCGACCTCGCTGTAGTGCGCGCCCATCTCCTTGCGCGACCGCCGGTACACGACGGTCACGTCCGCGCCGAGACGCCGCGACGTCCTCGCGCAGTCGAACGTCGTGAACCCGCCGCCGATGACGACGACCTTGTTGCCCTTCCCGACCGGCACCGGGTCCCCCTCGGCGTTCTGTCGCAGGTAGTTGATCGCCTCGATCACGCCCGGGAGGTCCTCGCCGGGGATGCGTAGCTCGTTGCTCGACCACGCACCGATGCCCAGGAACACCGCGTTGTAGCCCTGCGCGAGGAGCTGATCGACGCTGAAGTCGCGGCCCAGCTTCATGCCGCCTTTGAACTCGGTGTCGCGCAGCTGCCACACCGAGTTGAGCTCCTTGTCGAGCTTCACCTTCGGCAGCCGGTACTCCGGAATGCCGTACCGGCAGATCCCGCCCTGCTTCTCCATCATGTCGAACACGGTCACGGCGTGCCCGTTGAGCGCGACGTAATACGCCGCGGTCATCCCCGCGGGACCCGCGCCGACGACCGCGACGCGCTTCCCCGTGGCGGCCTTCTGCGGGAACGGCGTCGGGGCCTGATCCATCTCCATGACGAGCTCGCCGGTGTAGCCGTGGCACTGGCAGATCGCGATCTCCTCCTCGACCAGGCCGCGGCGGCAGACCTCCTGGCACGGCCGCGGGCAGACGAGGCCGAGCATGTATGGGAAGGGCAGGACCTCCTTCACGAGGCGCGCCGCTTCCACGTGCTGGCCCTTCGCCATGAGCTCGAGGTACCCCGGGATGTCGATGTGCGTCGGGCAGCTGATCTGGCAGGGCGGCATGCAGTACGCGTTGTGGTCGCTGAGGATGTATTCGAGGTTCTGTCGACGCAGCTTGAAGAGCGCGTCGGAGCTCGACACGATCTTCATCCCGGGCTCGACGGCGACGTGGCAAGACGGGAGCGGCCGATCCTGTCCCTCGATGTCGACCAGGCACATGCGACACGCCGCGGCGGGCGCGAGCTTCTCGTCGTCGCACAGCGTCGGCACCTTGAAGCCGGCGCGCTGCGCGGCACGCAGGATCGCCTCGCCCGGGATGGCGACGACGTCCTGCCCGTCGATCGTGATCGTGCACGTCGGCATCCCCGACGGGATCTCGCCCGTGTGCGCCACGGTCGGCAGCTGGGATTCGGCCGGTTGGAGATAGCGTTCGAGGAGGCTCATGCGGTCAGGACCATCGTATCCGCCGTGAGCTGTGCGGGTTCGTACTCGGGTCGGTGCCAGATGAGATCGCCATCGCGATCCCAGATGGCGAGCGGGTAACCGCGCTTCTCCGTGTACTCGATGCCGCCGATCTCGCGACCGACGTGCACGTCGCTATCGAGCACGAGCTCGCGTCC
>DATEDV010000152.1:0-6002 GCA_035281485.1 Candidatus Limnocylindria bacterium
CGGCCTGCTCTACCAGCGCCAGATCGAGTTCGCTGAAGGGCAGGCGCTCGACGCGCGGACGGCCCTCGAAGACTTCCAGCGGAGCCACCCGCCGCCGCTGGGCGACGCCGATCAACACCTGCAGGCGCAGCTGCGACTCAACCTCGACTTCGCACTGATGCGCCTCAACGACCTGAACGGTCGCGCCGCGCGCGCCGAGCTCGCGCCCGCGCTCCTGGAAGTGAGCGGGCTGGAGTTCCAGGTCGTCGACGAACCGCGAGTCGCGACGAGACCGAGCGGCGGCGAGCGACGCGCCGTCACCATCGCCGGCGTCGCGATCGCTGCCGGCGCGGCCATCGCGGTACTGCTCGTCGTGCTCGCGACGCTCCTGCGCGGACGGGTCCCGCACAGGGACCCCGCCGACGCCGAACGCCGCGGCACCGAGCACGCTCCGGGCGTCGGCGTCGTAAGCGCGCCGAGGGCGGAGGCCGCCTCCTCGACCGGACGCTAGACCGGCATGATGTCGCTCTCGAGAACGGCCCTCGCGACGTGGATCACGCGCGATGCGCACGGCCCGGGCCGTCCCTCGTCATCGTCCATCCTCGCCGCGCTCTCGCTCGCGCTCGCCGCGGCGTACGCCGTGGCCATCGTGCGGAGCGGCGGCGACGCGCTGCTGCTCTTCCCGCTGATCGGCGCCCTCGTCGTTCTCGGGGTGTTGTCGCATCCCGCCGTCGGGCTCTACGTCCTCTTCGGCTCGGCGATCCTCTTCGAACAGTTCCTGGTACCGGGCCTCTCTCCCATCACGCAGTACAGCCGAATCTTCCAGAACCTCTCGGTCTACACGCCCATCCCGCTTCGCTTCAGCCTGGTGGATCTTCTGATCTTCATCACGGCGGCCGGCGTCGCGGTGCAGCGACTTCGCGGGCGTCAGGAGCCGCTGCGGATGGGCGCGCTCGGCTGGGCCGTCGTGGCCTACGGCGCCGTCTTTCTGCTGGGCATCGCCATCGGCGCGGCCCGCGGCGGCGCGTGGAAGCTGGACGTCGCGCTCAACGAGCTGCGCGCCCCTGCTCATCTCTGCGTGGCGTATTTCCTTGCCGCGAACCTCGTGCGGGAGCGCCGCCAGCTTCAGGTCTTCATGTGGCTCTTCGTACTGCTCGTCGGCATCAAAGCGCTGCAGGCGATCCTCAACTACATCGAGGCGAGAACCCTGTCCTTCTGGCTCGACGCGGTGTCCAGCCACGAGGACGTCGTGTTCTGGGGCCCCGCCGTCGCGCTGACGGTGGCTGCGGTGGTCCTGGGACTCCGCGGCAGGCTCGTGTGGGCGTTGCTCGCGATGCAGCCGATCATCCTCGTCGCCGAGTTCGTCTCGAACCGGCGGGTCGGCTTCATCGCCCTCGGGCTGACCCTCGTCGCGGTCCTCCTGCTTCTCTGCTTCTCTCATGCGCGGCGCGCGGCGACGGTCGCGGGACTGGGTGCGATCGTCCTTGTGTCGTACACGGTGATCTTCTGGGAGTCGGATGGACCGGTCGCGCAGCCGCTGCGCGCGGTGCGCACCGTCGTGGACGCGTCCAACCTGCCACTGGTGGACCAGTTCTCGAACCAGTGGCGCGAGATCGAGAACGAGAACATCGCGTACACCGTCCAGCAGCTGCCCGTGACGGGCGTCGGGCTCGGGCAGCGGTACCTCTTCGAGCGCGAGGCGGCCGAGGTCCCCTTCGAGTACTGGCGCTACATCACGCACAACGCTCCGCTCTGGCTCTGGCTGAAGGCGGGACCGTTCGGCGCGTTCGCGTTGTGGTTCCTCGTGGCTCGCGCGCTCCTCCTCGGCGCCGCGCTCTACCGCCGGCACGACGATCCATGGCTGCGCTTCGCCGTCGCTCTACCCATCACGCTGATCGTGAGTCAGATCGTCTTCTCGTCGGTCGAGCTCGGCCTCACCTACAGCCGGACGATGATCGTGTTGGGCGTAGCGGTCGGGATGGTCTCGCTCCTGGCCGAACAGCGTGCGCCCGCGAGCCGCCCGCGTTCGACGCCGTGACGCTCTTCCGCACCGCCGCCCGGAACATCTCGGTGCTGGGCGCTTCGCAGGTGGTCATGTGGCTGGCGGGCATCGCCTTCACGATCGCGCAGGCCACGCACCTTGGGCCCGCGCGCTTCGGTGAATTCGCGGTCGCCCTTTCGTACGCCGGCCTGCTGACGGTCCTGATCGACTTCGGCCTGGCGGCGCAGCTCACTCGGCTCGTGGCGCAGCGCGCGAGCCGACATGAGGACGCGCTCGGACTCACGATGCTCATCAACGGAGCGCTGTGGCTGCTCGCGATCCCGCTCGTGGTCGTCGCGACGCTTGCGCTCGGCTACAGCCGCGAGCTCCGCGAGACGATCCTCGTGCTCGCGATCTCGGTGCTCTTCATCGGCGTGGCCAACACCGTCGCGGCATATCTGCAGGGACGCGAGCGGTTCTTCATTCCGGCGCTGGCGACCGTCGCGCAACGACTCACCGCGGCCGGCCTCGGCATCTTCATGCTGCTCGTGCGCCCCGAGCTCACCGCCGTGGCCGGCGCGTTCGTCGTGTCCGGCGTCGTCAACATCGCGGTGTTGGCCGTCGCCCTCCGCGGCCGCGCGACGGTGACGCTGCGCGTAGATCCGCGGAGCGCTGGAGATCTCTTCCGGCGCACGGTGCCCCTCGGACTGTTCGGCATCGCCGCGATGGTCTTCTGGAGCCTCGACATGATCCTGATGCAGCGCCTCGCTCCGGCCGAGAACGTCGGCTGGTACGCGGCCGCCTACCGGCTCTTCGGCGTCGCGACGATCCTTCCGTCGGTCGCGGTAGGGATCGCCCTGGCGCCCGTCCTCTCGCGGCTCTCGGTCGACTCGCGTTCGGAGCTACGCGCCGTGATCGAGAAGCTCTCGACGTTCATGATCGTCGCCGGCGCTGCCGGCGCGATCGTGCTCGTACTGTTCGCGGATCGCATCATCGCGCTCCTCTATCCGGCGGACGCCTACACCGAGTCCGCCATGGCCCTCCGGCTCCTCGCCCCCGGTCTGCTCTTCGCGTACGTCAATCGGGTCTACGCGCAGTCACTCGTGAGCCTGCATCAGGAGCGGCGCCTCCTTGTGATGGCCGCGGCGGCCGCCGTGCTGAACGGGACGGCGAACTTCGTGCTCATTCCGCAGTTCCAGCAGAACGGCGCGGCGCTGGTGACCTCCCTCACCGAGCTGTTCTGGCTCGCCGCTGTCGTACTTCTGACGCCTCGCGACCTGCTGAGCTCCGAGAGCGTGCGCGTCGCGACGCGCACGCTCCTCGCGGCGAGTGCCACCGCGATCCTGCTGCTCCCAGCTCAAGGGCTCGGTCTCGCGCTCGGCATTCCTCTCACCCTCGCCGTCTTCGCCGGTCTCGCGGTGACGCTGCGGGCGGTATCCACGACGGATCTACTGGCGTTGCGCTCGCTGGTCCGTCCCACGCGGGCGGAGGCCCAGGTGCTGAGCGAAACGCCACTGACTCCGGGCGCCGCCAGATGAACGGCCCGCGCGGCGGTCTCTTGTGGTGCTCAGGCAGAACGCCGGACTGCTGAACCGGATTCGAGCCGCGCGGGATCTCTGACGGGCCGATCGCTCGAGCCCCAACGTCAGGGTGTGAACGGCCGGATCGCGATCGTCACGCCGACCCACGGCTGCGACGCGCCGTTCGTGAACGGACCCGGATCCTCCGATGCCACGGCGCCCTCTCGTCGCGCCGAAGCCGCGGACGTGCGCCCGACGAGTCCACCTGATTCGTCGTACCGGCCGCCCGCGTAGTCGGCCGGATACGCAGTGGTCCGCCCGAGGTTCTGCGCGCCGTACGCGGCGATCCAGAGAGTCGAGCCGAGGCCCCAGCTCGGCGCCAGCGCCGGCGGGTCGGGAGCGAGACCCTCGCCGACCGCGGCGGCGTCCGCGACGGCGTCGGTGATCAGCGCGCCGTCGGACCAGCCGGAGATCCGATAGACGTGCGCGACGGCCGTCTCCGCCTGCGAGGTCTGGAAGTCCACCGTCGTACCGGCCTCGGTACCGTCGGCTCGCTTCGCGTAGCGGCTCGTGCGGACGACCGTCGTGTGGAGCGTCGTGCCGATCAGCGTCCAACCGGCCGGCGTCGTGACCGTCGCGAAGTCGTGATTGGTGAAGATCGTCAAGAGGAGGTCGCCGGCCGCGACCTGCGCCGGCATCGCGACCGCGTGACTGGTCGCATCGAACGCGAACGACGACGCCGTCAGCGATCGCACCACAGGGAAACCCGCGGGCGGCGGCGGTGGCGGCGGCTGTTCGCCCTGCGCGCGGATGGCGATGGTGACCGCGACCCACGGCTGCGATGCGTCGTTCGCGTACGGAGCGGGATCCTCCGACGTGACTGCGGCCTCCCGCCGTGCGGACGCCGTGGAGGTGCGTCCGACCACGCCGCCCGACTCGTCGTACTGACCGCCCGCATAGCCTGCGGGATACGCGGAGGTGCGGCCGAGATTCTGGGCGCCATACGTGGCGATCCAGAGCGTCGAGCCGAGGCCCCAGCTCGGAGCGAGCGCCGGCGCGTCGGGAGCGAGACCGTCGCCGACGGCCGCCGCGTTCGCGACGGCATCGGTGAGCACGCCGTTGTCGAACCAGCCGGTGATCCGGTACACGTGGGCGACGGCCGTCTCGGCCTGCGACGTCTGGAAATCCACGGTCGTGCCGGCCTCGCCACCGGTCGCTCGCTTCGCGTAGCGGCTGGTGCGGACCACGCTCGTGTTGAGCGTCGTGCCGATCAGCGTCCAGCCGGCCGGTGTCGCGACCGTCGGGAACGCGTGGTTCGTGAAGATCGTGACGAGAAGGTCGCCCGCCGCGACCTCCGCCGGCATCGCGACCGCGTGGCTCGTGGAATGGACGGGGAACGAGGACGCCGTCACCGAGCGCACGGCGGGGAAGCCGGACGACGGTGGTGGCGGAGGCGGAGGCGGCGGTGGTGCCGCCGGCTGTCCACCCCCGTAGGTGCACGCGCCGGCGGGCTGCTCGAACGCGCGGATGTGCCCGTCCCACGCGTCGCGGATCCAGAAGACCGGGACGCCGTAGGTCAGGTCGTCGCACTCGACGTCCTGAGCGCTTCCTCCGGCGTAGACGTTGTACGCGTGCCACGCCACCTTGGTGCCGGTCTTGGCGTACTCGAACAGGTAGTCGCAGCCCGCGACGCTGACGAACAGGTTGGCGCCGCCCGTCGCGATGCCGCTGCTCTGGTTGTAGCCACACTGCGCGCTCGTGTCGTTCGGCGCCTGACCGACGTCGATGAACGGCGAACCGTCGACGAGCTGCGCCGTGCCGAGCGCGTCGGGAGACGACCGGTAGTGATAGATGCGTGTGGTCGCGTCGGGGCTGTACCAGATCGTGTCGTCGCTGCGGTCGTACGCGATCTTCACCTCGGTCGCATACATGCCGGTCTGGAATCCCGGCCGATCCTGCGCGGGATCGACGTTGAAGACGCGCGTCGCCTGTCCGGTCTTGCTGAGCAGGTAGATCGCCAGTCCGTCGCTCCCGACGGCCCAGAACTGGTCGCGGCCCGCGTCGTACGCCAGCGTCATGAGGCCCTGCGCGCCGGCGATCGGCGTCTCGACGTGGCCCGTTGCGGCGGTCGTGCCCCCCGCGGGCGGCGCGTCGATGCGGTGGAGGACCGGACCTCCGTAGCCCAGGTAGTACAGGTAGGTGCCGTCGAACGCGACGCTCGGAGCGATGTTGCTCGGATGTGGATCGGGAACGACGACGTCGGCGATGAGGTCACCCGTGGCGGCCGCGACCGGCAGCGCCATCACGATGAGCTGCAGCAGAAGCGCCCCGATGAGCGACGCCGCGACACGCCGCGCCGGGCTCTTCTTCATGCCGCCGTGCCCAATCGCGGTGCGCGCGCCGCGGCCGTACGCATCGCGTCGGCAACGAATCCGGCCGGCCCCGCGTAGCGGAAACCCGCGGCGGCCGCGACCGACGGTGCGATCACGCTTCGGCCGTCGAAGAGCAGGTCGCCGCGTGTG
>DATEDV010000153.1:0-3990 GCA_035281485.1 Candidatus Limnocylindria bacterium
AGCATCGGGAAGAGCGTACCGCCTACTCGAGGTACCGCTCGAAGCTGACCCACCGCAGCGCCGCGACGATCGCCGCGGCGCCGACTAGCAGGAGCGCGAGCGACAGAACGTAGGTCCGCGCGGGACCCGCGACCGCGCCGAGTATGCCGACCGTGATCACGAGCGCTGGGATCACGAACACGGCGCTGAGATTGTTGGCCGTGCGGAAGTCGCGGGCCAGCAGCGTGAGCAGCAGCGAGATGCCGGTCGAGCACGCGACCGCGGCGAGGAAGGGCGCCAGCAGCGCGGGGATCGTCGCGGGGCCGGCTATGCCGAGCACGAGCAATAGCGTGAGTACGACGGCCACATACGGGAGGCCGATGACCGCGGTGACGGCGAGGACGGCAAGGAGCTTCGCCGCAAGGATCTCACCGACCAAGACAGGGAGGGCGATGAGGAGCTCGAGCGAGCGGCGCTCGCGCTCGACGACGATCGCGTGCGTCGTCGTCAGCGACGGCAGAAGGAGTCCGCCGATCACCAGGAGCAGGGGATAGAAGACCTGGAGGAGGAGCTGGGTCGGCTCGGCGACGTCGGCAAAACCTGGCAGCGGGGCGTCGCGCAGCTGCTCCAACCCGCGGCTGCCGCCGAAGTGCGTCGCGATGACGAGCTGGATCGGTGCGACGAACAGCAGGATGAATGGAAGCACGGCCGCCGTGACCATGGCGGTCCGGTTTCGCCCGATCTGACGCGTCTCCTTCCAGAGGAGCGACCGGATGGCGCCGGCCCTCACGTCTTCACCGCCTCGAGGAAGAGCTCTTCGAGCGTCGCAGATACCGGTGTGCACTCGTAGACATCGAGGCCGTCGGCGAGCAATGCCCGCAGCAGTCCCGGCGCCTCCGAACGCGCATCGATCGGCACGATCACGGCGCCGTCCTCGAGGGTGGCGTCGTGACCGTGCTGGCGGATCCTTGCGGCGAGCTCCGCGGAAGGTTGGCGCGCCGCCAGACGCGTGCGCGGATGGCGGCGCTCGCGCAGCGCGGCCAGCGGCTCGTGCAGCAGCACCTCACCACGGCGGAGGATGATCACGTCGTCGCACAGCGCCTCGGCCTCCGCGAGGTTGTGCGTGCACATGAGGGTGGTCCGCCCCCGCATCGCCGACCGCAGGTACTCGTGTACCTCGCGCGCGGCCACCGGATCGAGGCCGACCGTCGGCTCGTCGAGGAGGAGCACGTCGGGCTCCGACAGCAGCGCCGCGGCCACGAGCACCCGTCGCTGGAAGCCGCCGGACAGCTGCGCGAGCCGCTTGTCGCGGTGCTCGGCCAGGCCGAACGCCCCGAGCGACGACGAGACATCGCCTCGGCCGTACAGACGCCGCGCGAGCTCCAGGTACTCGGCCGCGGTCAGGTCCGCGTACATCCCCGCGTTCTGGGGCACGATGCCGCACCGGCGGCGCGCCTCGGCGTAGCCGGGTCCGTTGATCTCGTGTCCGAGGAGCGACACCCGACCGGCCGTCGGCGTGAGCGCGCCCTGCAGCAAGCGGATCGCGGTGGTCTTGCCCGAGCCATTGGGTCCGAGAAGGCACGCGCGCGCCCCGACGGGGATCGACCAGGTGACCTCGTGCAGCGCGAGCGTCCCGTTCCGGTATCGCTTGCTCGTGCCGTCGAAGGCGATCGCGACGTCGGTCACAGCCGCAAGCGTATGTCGCGCGATGTCGAAGGGTCGGCGCTGTTGGCCGTAGTCTGCGCCGCGTGATCGAGCGCATCCGTGTCGTCGGCGGTCCCGCGCTGGCCGTCCTCGCCGTCATCTCGTTCGTGTCCAGCCTCGGTATCTCGATCATGCTGCCGTTGCTCCCGCTCTATGGCCTGTCGCTGGGCGCGTCGCCGCTCCAGCTGGGGCTCATGACCAGCGGGTTCGCGATCGCGAATGCGATCGGGCAGTTCGGATCGGGCTTCCTCATGGAGCGCTTCGGCGCGCGTCGTTTCATCCTCGCGGGGATCGGTACGTACGCGGCCGCGAACGTGCTCATCGCCAGCGCGAGCACCGCCGTCGCGCTGATCGGCTACCGGTTCATCGCGGGACTCGGTGGCGGCGTGAACATGGTCGCCACGCGCCTGTACATCTCGCAGACCGCGGAGCAGGCGCGCCTCGCGTTCTTCAACAGCATCATCTCCGCGGCGAACTCGGCCGGCAGCGTGCTCGGCCCGGCCCTCGGCGGGCTTGTCGCGTTCGCCGGAGACCTGCGCGTGCCGTTCTTCATCGTCGCCGGTACCAGCGCGCTCGCGTTCGTCGCGGCGTTCTTCCTGCCGCGTCCGGCGGAGCGCGCGCACGGCCACGGTGCGGCCGCCGCGGGTGGACGGGTGTGGAACCGCAGCGTCTTCGTGCTCCTCGCCGGCAACCTCCTCCTGCTCATCGGCTTCGGCGGCTGGATCACGAGCTACGCGCCGTTCGTCACGCAGCGGCTGGGGTGGTCGACGTTCGACGTCGGGATCATCTTCACGGTGTTCGGTCTCGGCGACATCACGCTGGGCCCGTGGCTCGGACATCTCGCCGACCGGACCGGACGCCGGCGCATGGCCGTGCTCGCCTCGATCCCGATCTTCCTGTTCGGGTTCGTCCTGTTCTTCAACCTGCCGCGACCCGTCTTCTATGCGATCAGCTTCGTGACCGGCGCGGCGCTCACCGCATACAACGCGTCATGGTTCGCGCTCCTCACCACCGCGGTGCCCGCCGCGCGCCGCGGCCGCGTGTTCGGTGTGGTGAGCGCCGTGGCGCAGGCCGGCACGGTGATCGGCGCGCTCGGGGCAGCCGCCATCTGGCAGCTGACCGACGTCGGTGGCGGCATCCTGCTCGCGTCTACGGCGGCGCTCGGCGCCGGCCTCGTGCTCCTGCTCCTCCCGCGGGAGGTCAGCCCAGGACCTTCTCCAGCTCCACGTGCGCCGGAAGCATCTGGTACCCCAGCTTCGCATTGATCCCGCGCATCGATCTGTTCGGCTCGTCGTTCGTGGTCCCGACCGCACGCAGGCCCCTGCGCTTCGCGCGCGTGAGCATCTCGACCTTGAGCGCGTGCGCGATGCCGCGGCCGCGGTACTCGCGTGCCGTTCCGGTGAGCCACGTCCAGCCATCCTTGTCCTTGCTCTTGCCGGTCGTGGTGAAGCCCGCGATCTGATCGCCCGCGTACGCGATCAGACAGAGGTCCGGGAGCATCTGATCGCTCGTCGCGGCCTCGTAGAAGCGGTCCCAGGGCCAGTGCGGCGTTGGCGTCGCGAACGGGATGTCCTCCCACATCGGCCCCTCGGCCTCGTAGAGCGCGCGCCACCAGCTCTCGCGCGACGCATCGTCCTTTCCCTCGAGCATCTCGGCGAAGCTCGAGATCGCGATGCCGGCCGCATGCACTCGCTCGAGGGCGCCGGAGAATTGCGCGGGATCGAACTTCGACAGCTCGACGTATGACGCGATGCGTCGACCGATCTCGCGGTAGCCGTGACCGATGGCCCAGTCGAGCGCGAATCTCTCGTCCTCGCCGGCGCCGGCGAACACCTTCGGCACCTTTCGGCGCCGCGCCTCGTCCTCCAGCGCGGCGAGCATCGCGGTGCCGATGCCCTTCCGACGGTGGGCCGCCAGGACGGTCATCCCGACGAACTGCGACCCGTCGGGCCGCGGTGTGAAGCCACTCCCGATGTCGCCGAGCGCGGCGACGCTGCCGTCCGGCGCTTCGACTGTGACGCGGAGCAGGGAAGGATCCTTCATCAGGTTCTCCCAATAGCGCCACTCCTCGGCGCTGCCCTGCTGCATCCAGTGCTGTTCCTTGTTGCGCTCGGCTACGAACGCATCGCGGTCGCGGTCCTCGAAGGCGCGCGCGCGGTAGCCCGTGGGGAGGCGGGCTTCGAGACCCAGGGAACTGGTGACGGTCACGCGAACCACGATGCGGGTACGTGACGACCCGCGTCAATTTGGCCTGCGATAGAACCTACGACCAGACCTGAACGTACTGTTGTCAGGTGCGGATCCCGA
>DATEDV010000154.1:0-8987 GCA_035281485.1 Candidatus Limnocylindria bacterium
CAGCCAGCATCTCAAGGTGCTGCGCGACATCGGCGTGGTCGTCCCGGCGCGGAACGGGAACATCGTCAATTACAAGCTCTCCAACGACATGGGTGGGCAGGTCATCGAGGACGCCGTGGCCGCATTCGATCAGATGGAGCAGGCCGAGACCGCGCCGACCGAAGCCACCGCCTAGCCGAGGTCCGCGGGCGCGTTCGGCTCGCGGCCGCGCAGGTCGGCCGGTCGATCGATATCGCGCCGCCACGATCCGGCCGGATCGTGGAGCGACCAGAACTCCTCACCGAGCCGTTCGGCCTCGAGCTCACCGACGATCGCGCGGAGCCGGCGCTCGCCTCCGGCGACCAGCCGTGCTGACACGGACCGCGCCGCCGCCACCCGGAACACCGCCGGCATCGGCCACGCGTCAGTCCCGTCGGCCAGGGCGACGACATCGGCTGCGCTGCGTCGGGCGCGCTCCACCATCGCCCGCAGGAGGGCGGGCTTGACGTCGGGCATGTCGCCGCCCACCAGCAGCGCCCAGTCCGCCGGAACGCTCGCGAGTGCCGAGTCCAGTGCGACCAGCGGGCCTTGATGCGGGGTGAGGTCGCGCACCACGTGGACCGGCGTGCCCAGCAGCGGCAGCGGCGGCTCAGGAGCCTCTGCCCCGATCACGAGCACGATCTCTCCCACCGCGGTCGCGAGCGCGCGGAGGGGACGCCAGAAGAGCGGGCCGCCGTCGTAGACGTGGAGCATCTTGTTCGGCGGGAAGCGTCGCGATGCACCTCCCGCCAGGAGCACGCCGGTCACATCCCTCACGCGCGTCGGACCTCGACGACGGCGTTGTAGTCAGGTACGAGGGCGACCTCGTCGCGGCGGCCGGCCGAGATGAGCGGATTCGCCTCCGGAAAGAACATCTGCACGTTCCGTGGACGGATCGGCGCGAGGTGCACGCGCGCGCGCACCTCGCCGATGTCCGATCGGACGGCCACCGCCTCGCCATCGCGGAGGCCGAGGTCGCGCGCGTCCTCCTGCGACATGAACAGCGCGTCGCGCGCGGCGCCGGTGAGCGGGTCGCGTTCGCGGAAGACCATCGTGTTGAACTGCTTCCCGCGCCGCGTCGACAGCAGGAATCGCCCGTCCGCGACGGCCATCTCCTGCGGTGCGACCACGACGAAGTGCGCACGGCCGTCGGGCGTTGGGAACCGCCAGCCGTCGCACAGACGCCGCCCGCCCCACTGGATCTGGTCGCCGCCCTTCGTGAAGTGCTGGATGCCGTCATACGTCCGAACGACGCGCGCGATCTCGTCGCGGATCTGCTGCGCCGTCGAGAACGTGACCATCCGCGCGTTCTGCGGATCGACGCGGCGTGCGAGGTCGACGAAGATGTCCCACTCCGCGCGTGCCTCGCCGACGCGTGGCCCGGGGATCTCGGGGCTGAAGAGCACGCGCCGCTCGGTCGTGGTCTCCGTGCCGCCGCCCGGCTGCTCGTACCGCGTCATCGCGGGCAGCAGCACGACGTCATCCCCGTCGACGAGCATCTGGGAAGTCACGGCGATGTCCTGATGCACGCGCAGAGGGACGCGCTCGAGCGCGCGCCCGACGGCGTCAGGATCGGGAAGCGTCTCGAGGAAGTTTCCGCCGCTCGAATACAGGACGTCGATCGCGCCGCGCCCGGCGGCCTCGACCATCTCCGCGGCGGAGAGGCCGCGCTCGCCGCGGATCGGGAAGCCGTAGGACCGCTCGAGCTCTCGCGCCGACTCGGGCGTGATCGTCACGCCGCCCGGGAACACCGTCGCGTACGCGCCCATCTCGGCGCCGCCCTGCACTCCGGAATGCCCGCGCACCGGCATGAGTCCGGCGCCCGGCCGGCCCACGTTCCCCCGCGCCAGGGCGACGTTGACGAGCGCGAGGACGTTGTCGGTGCCGCAGGCATGCTGCGTCATGCCCATCGACCACACGAAGACCGCCGACCGCGCTCGCGCGTACATCTTCGCGAAGCGACGCATGTCGTCGGGTGATGCCCCACTCAGGCGCGCGAGCTCCGCCAGCGACGTGCGCGACAGCGAGCGCCGCAGCTCGTCGAAGCCGGTGGTGTGTCCGCGGACGAACCGCTCGTCGACACCGCCGTCGTCGATGAGGACCTTCAGTACACCGCACAGGAACGCGACGTCGCCGCCGGTGTGCAGTGAAAAGAACTCGTCGGTCATCCGCGTGCCGAATACGGCGCTCTCCGGCGAGGACGGCACCCAGTAGCGCTCGAGACCGGGTTCGCGGAGTGGATTGACGACGGCGACCTTCGTGCCGCGGCGTCGCGCCACGTCCAGGTACTTCATGAACACGGGCTGCGCATTCGCGACGTCCGAGCCGACGAGGACGACGAGGTCGGTCTCGAGCACGTCGCTGTAGGAGCACGTCGTCGCCGCGACGCCCAGCGTGCGCTTCAGGGCGCCGGTCGAGGGCGCGTGACAGATGCGCGCCGCGTTGTCGATGTTGTTGGTCCCGAGAAAGCGAGCGACCTTCTGCGCGACGTAATAGACCTCGTTGGTGATGCCGCGGGCCGTGAGATAGAAACCGACGCGCTCGGGTCGTGCGGCGCGTAAGCGCGCCGCGATCAGATCGAGCGCCATGTCCCAGGAGACACGGTGGAAGCCCCGCTCGCCGCGCCGGCGGAGCATCGGGTAGGCCAGCCTGCCGAGCGCGCGCAGCTCGGCGCCGCTGCGCGTGCGCAGGGCGGTGACATCGGCGAGGGCATCCGTGTCCATCGCGCGCATCGTGTTCAACGAGAGCAGCGAGAGACGCGTCGTGCAGAGATGGATCCCCTCGATCGTCCAGTCGCGGAAGCCGCTGACGCCCAGCGCGCAGCCATCGCACACGCCACGCGACAGGATCCGCCACGCGTACAGCGGCGCGTGACGGTTGTCCCACGCGGCGCGCGCCATTTCGAGGTAGTGATGTGGCTTGGTGCGTCCGATGCCGAACGGCGCGAGGCCGGCCCAGAGCCGCGGCTTCACTAGGCTAGTCTGCCAGCGTGCCCGATCCGAAGGTCGGCGACAGCGCGCAACGCTCGATGCCGGTCACCGAGGAACACATCGAGCTCTTCGCGCGACTCTCAGGAGACAGGAACCCGCTGCACTTCGACGACGACTTCGCACGGCGCACGCGGTTCGGCCGTCGCGTCGTCCACGGTGGCGTCACAAGCGCGATCCTCAACGCGCTGGTCGCCGAGGACCTGCCCGGGCCCGGCAGCGTCTTCATGGAGCAGAACCTCAGATACATCGCCCCCGTCCATCCGGGCGACGTCATCACGGGACAGCTCACCGTGACCGGGGCGCGCCAAGACAAGCCGATCTACACGGTCGCGGTACGCGTCACCCGTCAGGACGGCGTGGTGGCACTCGAGGGAACCTGCGTCGTGTACGTCATGAAGCCACGCGACTGAGGACGAAGAACGCGCGAGGCTACCGGCGTCCACCTGCGATGAGCTCCGCCTCGGGGCGCGCTCGTAGACGCAGCATCGCGAGCACGCCGAGGGCGGGACCCGGAACGAGCACGAGGAACGCCCAGCTCCAGCCGAGGGCGTCGCGCACGAGGGGGACGATCCAGATGGTCGCGACCGTGAGCAGGAACCCGATCGCCATCTGGACGGTGAGCGCGGTGCCGACGTACGACTGATCCGAGAGCTCGGTGACCATCGTCGAGAACTGCGCGGAGTCCGCGACCACCGCTATGCCCCACACGAGGCCGAGCGCGAGGACCAGCGCCGGCGTCGCGCCGAAGACCGCGCCGGCGAGCGCCGCGCACGTGCCGGACACCGCCATCGCGAGCGCCGTCGTCCTCGTGCGTCCCCAGCGGTCGCCGAGGACGCCGCCGGCGTAACAGCCGATCGCGCCGGCGCCCACGACCGCGAAGGTGCCGAGCGACGCGAGCGACGCGGCGTCGGCCACGCCGGCGGCGCGTAGGCTCTCGCCGAGATACACACCGAACCACGACCACATCGCGTAGAGCTCCCACATGTGCCCGAAGTAACCGAGGTTCGCGAGACGGACCGCGGGATCGCGGAGCCCGCGCACGATGAAGCGCGGGTCGAACGAGCCTCGCGGGAAGGGGTACGGCCCATCGCGCACGAACACGACCGCGATCGCGCCGCCGATGACGGTCATCGCGGACGACGCGAGCACAACGAGCCGCCAATCGAGACCGCCGAGCCCGTTCACCAGATGGGGCATGGCGGAGCCGACCGTGAGCGCACCGATCATGACGCCGAGGGCGACGCCACGACCGACGCGGAAGTGCGTCGCCATGACCTTCAGGGCCGGCGGGTAGATGCCGGCGACGCAGAAGCCGGTGAGGAAGCGCAGTGGGATCGCCAGCGCTACGCCGTCGACCGCGGCGACGAGGGCGTTGGCGGCGGCGGCGCCGAGCGTCGACGCGAAGAACACGTGCCTGGCGGAATAGCGATCTGGCAGATTCGTGATCGCCGAGACGAGCGCGCCGGTGACGAATCCCAGCTGCACGGCGATGGTCAGCCATGCGGCCTCCCCGCTCGACAGCGACCACATCGCCCGCAGCTGCGGAAGGACGGCCGCGGCGGAAAACCATGTCGTCATCGCGAGGACCATCGCCGCGGCCAGCACCAGCAGGGAATTGCGGGCGGAGGGCGCGCGTTCCTGGATCAAATGGATCTAGCGGAGCTGCGGCGCGCGAAGGACGAATACTTCGGCAGGGCGCACGACTCCCCCCTCACGGTGACGCAGCGACACCACTTCGAGGGGCTACGGTACTTCGACCCGGACCCGGCCTTCCGATTCGAGGTCGAGCTCGAGGGACCGCCCGGCGCCGTCGAAGAGGTCGAGATGAGCGACGGGAGCACCGGCCACCTTCAGCGAGCCGGGACCGTGCGCTTCACTGTCGACGGCAGCGAGGCCGCGCTCGTCGCCTTCCAGCAGGGAGACGCGCTCTTCATTCCCTTCCGCGACGCGACGAGCGGCAAGGACACGTATGGCGCCGGTCGTTATGTCGAAGCCGACGCGCTCGACGGGGGGCGCTACCTGCTCGACTTCAACCGTGCCTACAACCCGTACTGCGCGTACAACGACGACTGGCGCTGCCCGCTGCCCCCGACCGAGAACTGGCTGAGTGTCGCGATCCGCGCCGGGGAGAAGAGCTTCCACTAGCACGATCGCGTCGCGCCTCCACGTATCGGGTTGGTGGGTGCTGCGACCGAATTTCGCTGCTATGCTGCGTCGGTCCCCGCGGGCCGAGAGAGCGGCCGGAAAGGCAAACCTCCATGAGGTCAGGCGGCTTTCCCTGCCGGTTCGGTGGGTGCGACGAGACGTTCACGGTCTCCGATCAGACATCGATGCAGTCCCTGCTGAGCGCGAGCGCGCTCCGTACGGCACACGAAGTGTCGACGCACAACTACACGCACGTACAGCTCGAGGAGAACCGTCGCTCGCCGTACGCGCCGGCACAGACCAAGCGACCGGCACCAGCTCGCTAGCGACGCAGGCCACCTAGAACTCGCGCCGCGCGCGTCCTCGCTATCGTCCGACCGTGCCTGACGTTGTCCGGCTGGACGTCGACGACCGCGGGATCACCTGGATCACCCTGGCTCGCCCCGACGTGCGCAACGCGTTCGATGCGGCGCTCATCGGGCAGCTCACCGCGAAGCTCGGCCGCATCGATCTCGCGTCCCGCGCCGTCGTCCTGCGCAGTGAGGGCGACGCCTTCTGCGCAGGCGCCGACCTCAATTGGATGCGCGGCATGGCCGACTTCTCGCTCGAAGAGAACGTCGCCGACTCGCGCGCGCTGGCGCAGCTGTTCCGCGCGCTCGACGAGCTTCCGATGCCGCTCCTCGCGCGCGTGCAGGGACCTGCGATCGGCGGCGGCTGCGGTCTCGTCGCGGTCGCGGACATCGCGGTCGCCTCGACCGAAGCCATCTTCGCCTTCACCGAGGTGCGGCTCGGCATCCTGCCCGCGGTGGTGTCGCCGTACGTCGTGCGCAAGATCGGCTTCGCACACGCGACCGCGCTCTTCACGACCGGGATCCGTTTCGATGCCCGCCGAGCGTACGAGATCGGGCTGGTCGAGGCGATCGAGGATCCGGGAAAGCTGGACGCGAAGGTGTCCTCATATCTCGACGCGATCCTTGCCGGCGGACCACACGCCGTGAACGCGGCGAAGCGTCTCGTGCGCGAGGTCGCGGGACGCCCGGTGGCCGAGGTGCGCGAGAAGACGATCGAGCGGATCGCGGGGATCCGTGTGAGCGACGAGGGTCAGGAAGGCATGCGTTCGTTCCTGGAACGCCGCAAGCCGAAGTGGTGACGACGCTCCTGGTCGCGAACCGCGGGGAGATCGCGCGCCGCATCTTCCGCACCGCACGGCGCATGGGCATGCGGACCGTCGCGGTGTACTCGGATGCGGACAGGGACGAGCCGTTCGTCCGCGAGGCCGACATCGCGACGCGCCTCGGCACCGCGCCAGCCGCCGAGTCGTACCTCAACGTCGAGCGCGTCATCGCCGCCGCGCGCGAGAACGGAGCCGATCTCGTGCATCCGGGCTACGGGTTCCTCGCGGAGTCGCCGGAGTTCGCGAAGGCCGTGCAGGGCGCCGGGGTGCGGTTCGTCGGGCCCACGCCCGAGGTGCTCGGGACGCTCGGCGACAAAGCCCAGGCGAAGGCCCTTGCGCACCGCGCGCGCGTGCCCGTGCTGCCGGGCTACATGGACGCCGACCAGCGCGACGACGCGTTCACCGCGGCCGCCGAGCGCATCGGCTATCCGGTGATGGTGAAGCCGGTCGCCGGTGGCGGCGGCATCGGCATGCAGCGCGTGCGGGAGCCGTCGGGGCTGCGGGATGCGCTCGCGAAGGCGCGCCGTATCGCCACGGCGTCATTCGGTGACGAGCGTCTGATGCTCGAGCAGCTGATCGAGCGGCCTCGCCATGTCGAGGTGCAGATCCTCGCCGACACGCACGGCCAGATCTTCGCCCTCGGCGAGCGCGACTGCTCCACACAGCGCCGCCACCAGAAGATCCTCGAGGAGACGCCCGCGCCGTCACTAGAGGACGGGCAGCGCAAGGCGCTCGCGGAGGCCGCGGTCGCGATCGCGCGCGAGGCGAAGTACACCAACGCCGGTACGGCGGAGTTCATCGTCGATGCGAAGGGTCGTTTCGCGTTCCTCGAGGTGAACGCGCGCCTGCAGGTCGAGCATCCTGTCACGGAGCTCGTCTGGGACATCGACCTCGTCGAGCAGCAGCTGCGCGTCGCGCTCGGCGAGCGGCTGTCGCTCGGCGAGCCCGCGCCGCGCGGTCACGCCGTCGAGGTGCGCCTTTACGCCGAGGACGTGGAGGGCGGATTCCTGCCCGCAACGGGTCGGGTCGCGCACATCCGCTGGCCGGAGGGTATCCGCGTCGACGCCGGATACGAGGAGGGCTCGACGGTGACGCGGCATTACGACCCGCTCGTCGCGAAGCTCATCGCACACGGCCCGCACCGCAAGCTCGCGCTCGCGAAGCTCTGCGAGGCGCTCGCGCAGATGGAGGTGCTCGGCGTGCGCACGAACCTGCGCTTCCTCCGTGCGCTCACCGCGCACGACGGCATCCAGAAGGCGAAGACCGACACCGAGTTCGTGAAGCGCTCGTTCGAGGAGCTCGTGCCGGAGCGGCCGGCCGCGCCGGACGAGGCGTACGTGCTGGCCGCGGCCGCGGTCGTCGCCGCCGCGGCCGACCCGCGCGACCCATGGACGTCGCTCGGTCCTTGGCGTCTGGGGGAGGGCTACGCCTCGACGGTGACGCTGCGCGAGGGCAACGACGAGCGGATGCTGCGCATCACCGGCCGCGGACCGTACGAGCTCGACGGCCACGTCGCGGTCCGCTCGCAAGCGGAGCCGCACGAGTGGACGATCGACGCCTATCCCGCGGCCGTGGCCAAGGAGGGCACCCTCTGCTGGGTCGCCCTTCAGGGCGACACGTATGAGCTCGACACGGCACCGCGAGCGCGCAGCGTCGCGCTCACGATCGGCTCGGAGGTCGCGGCACCGATGCCGGGCGTGGTCATCGCGGCGCAGACCAGGGCCGACCAGCAGGTGCGAAGGGGCGACCTGCTGTTCGTCGTCGAGGCGATGAAGATGGAGCTACGCGTCGAGGCGCCGGCCGACGGCGTCGTGAGACGTGTTCTCGCGTCGGTCGGGCAGCAGGTCGAGCGCGGCCAGCGCCTCGCGGAGTTCGAGCCGCTCGGCTAGCGGCGGGCCGTCCCCCGTTTCGGCTTTGCGCCACGACGTGCCGGCTTCGCCGACTTGCGCGCGGCTTTCGCCCGCGTCGCCTTCGTCGGCTTCATCGCTTTACGCGTGGCTCTCGCCCGGGCAGGCGCGGCTCGCTTGCGCACGTTCGTCTTCGTACCCGCCGGCTTGCGGCCGGCGCGGGTCCGTTTCGCGCCCGCGGCAACCTTCGGCTTTGCCTTCGCCGTCGCCGCCGCCCGCCCGACCTTCTCTGGGCGGGGTCCCGCGGGGCCGACGGTGCGACGCGGCGCCACCGCGAACGTCCGCGGGCTGGGCGCCCGGTGGTCGTCACGGGCGACGAGGTCCGGATTGCGGTCATCCTGGCCGACCGTCACGTTGCCTTTGGGCGCGCTGCGGTCGTCCCGCGCCTTCGGCAGGTCGCGCGGCTCGCGGTCCTCGGGCCGCTCGTCGAGCATCTCCGCTCCAGGCTCGACCCGTGGGAAGTTGCCGTCACCCTTGCTGTGTTCACGTCGCGCCTTGAGCGTGCGCCGCGCCTCGCCCGACGCGATCGGGACCTCGCCGGACTCTGGAGCCGGCCGCTCAGGCTCGGCGACATCGCGACCGCCGTTGCGATCGCGATCGCGTGCCCGGCCGAGCTCGGGTATGGGCTCGGCGCCGAGCTCGCGCGCCATCTGTTCCACGGGCGTTCCCGACTCGAGATTCACCTGCACGTCCGGAACGGCGGCCGTCCGGCGTCGCGCGCGGGGTCGCTCCGTTACAGGCGGGCGCTCCTCC
>DATEDV010000155.1:0-2136 GCA_035281485.1 Candidatus Limnocylindria bacterium
GCATTCGCGCTCGCTGACGCAGCGCTCTTGATCGACGACTCGCTCTTCGGCGACACGGCCGTGCCCGCGCACGTGTACCTGACCGCGCACCTGCTCGCGTCCACGCCCGGCAGCGGCTTCGCCTCGAGCGCGGGCCCGGTCACGAGCGCACGCGCTGGTGAGATCGCAGCGACGTTCGCCGCGATGGCGGTGACGGACGACCTGCAGTCGACCGAGTGGGGGCGCCTCTTCCTGCGGTTCGCGCCGCAGCACTTCGGGATCACGGGATGAGCCCGCCGCGCGCACACGACTCGCGGCCGATCGCGCTCGGCGGCACTGGCGGCTCGCCCGACGGGTTCGCGCTCCTGCTCGACCGCCTCGATCGGATCGACGACACGCTCAACGGACTCGACGTCCGCATGCGCGAGGTCGAGAACGCGTGCGAGCGGATCGAGGCGCAGGCCGAGGCGGCGCGGTCGAGGATCTCCCGCGAGACGAAGGCGGCTAGCGACGCGGACAAGTCGCTCGAGGAGCGTGTGCGAGAGCTCGAGAACGACGCGGCGGAGAGCAAGGGCGAAGCCAGGGCCGGCAAGCGATTCGCTGCTCTTGTGGCGGTGGCGGCGAGCGGCGGCACGTTCGGGCTCGGCAAGCTCGCCGAGCTACTGGGAGCGTCGTGACCGAGCCGCACCTACGCGAGCTGTTCGCGTGGATCGAGGCGAAGCGCGCTGCGGACATCGACCTCGCGGGTGAGCTCGCCGAGATCGCGGCAGCGATCCGCGGCATCGATCTGCGCGATGACGGCGCCCCCGCTCGCATCGCGAACATGATCCAGCTGAAGGCGATGGCGGTCGCGGCCGGGCTCTCGGAGCTCGAGCGCATTCACCCCGCGAAGCCGGACGAGGACGAGATCACCGCGGTGGGATTGTCCGTCGATCCCGACGCGGACACGAAGCCGGGCGTGCCCCCGCCGAAGACGCCGCGGCGATTCACGGGAAGGCGGGTCAAGTGAGCCTTCGATCCGAAGCACGGGCGCACGCGTTCGAGATCTACCGCGAAGCGGTGCGCTCGGTTGTCGGCTTGATCCTCGAACGGATCGAGTGGCGGCGCGCGAACGCTCACCTACTTGCTCTCGAAGCCGAACGTATGATCGAGCTGCTCACCACCGATCCGGGCTTCGTCGCGTTCCGCAAGCTGCGGGTCGGGCATTGGCGGCGCGTGCATCGAGTGCACGCTGCACGAGCGTGGGCACAGGATCGCAAGCTCGCGATGGCGTGCCGTGTGTGCCCGCCGGATGGGGGCTCGTATGCCTGACCCGCTCGAGATCAAGGACCTCGGGATCGGCAAGCTCCGCGAACAGCTCGCCGAGCTCGGGCGCACGCGCATCACGTTCGGCTACCAGGGACCTAGCGGCGCGGCGATCCATCCCGACGCCGGCGGCGCGTCGGTGTCGCGCGTGGCAGCGTGGCAGGAATTCGGAACGACGACCGCGCCCGCGCGTCCGCTCGGGCGCCACACGATGGAGGCGAATCGCGACGCGTTCGCGGACGCGGCGAAGCGCGCGATCGCGGACGTGATCGACGGACGCGCGACGCCGGAGGCCGCGGTCGAGCGCGTTGGCGAGGTCGCCTTGTCGGCGCTGCGAAAGACGATCGATACGTCGCGGATCTGGGCCGAGGCGAACGCCGTGAGCACCGTGCGCGCGAAGGGGCACGATCAACCGCTCGTGGGATCGTACGGGATCTTGTACGACCAAGCGTCGTGGGCGGTCCGCGTCGACGGTCGCATCGTGCGGCAGGGGGGCGAGGGATGATCCCCGTCTCCATCCTGCTCGGCGGCGTCATCCCGCGCAGCACGGTCTCGATCACGACCTACGGCGCGACCACGCTCGACACGTTCCGGCGCGCCGTACCTGGAGCGCCCACGACCGTCAGCGAGACGATCCCCGTGCACCCGGCGACTAGCCGGCGCCTGCTCGACAAGCTGCCCGAGATCGATCGGCGACGCGAGACGATCGCCCTGTACGCCCCGCCCTCGAGCGCGCTCGCGGACGTGGACGGCTCCGCGCCGCCGCGCGTCGTGTATCGCGGGCGCACGTACCAACGCACGCACATCGGCGACTACGCGGAGCAGGGCGGGATCCTGCTCGTGCTCGCGTCG
>DATEDV010000156.1:0-6224 GCA_035281485.1 Candidatus Limnocylindria bacterium
GCGCACCGCGGGCAGGACTGGGCTGAGCGGCGTCTCTTAGCGGAGGTTCTCCGGCAGAAAGGGCTCCGGCAAAAGGGCGCCGAGCGTCGTGATCTTCCGCTTTCCGCCCGTCGTCGCGAGGATCACACGCATGTCAGGCGAGAACTCCGCCAGCACCTGACGGCACGCCCCGCAGGGCGTCGGCAGCCGCTCGTCGTCGATGACGATGGCGATCGCGTCGAACGCTGTGTCGCCCGCGTTCACCGCCGCGAACGCGGCAGTGCGCTCCGCGCAGACCGTCAGCCCGTAGGAGGCGTTCTCGACGTTCGCGCCGCTGTGCACCTTGTTGCGCTTCGTTCGGATCGCCGCGCCGACCTTGTACTTCGAGTACGGCGCGTGCGCACGCTGCCGCGCGAGCGAGGCCACGCGGATCAGCTCCTCGTCGCCCGGTCCGATCTCGCTCAAGCCGCCTCGGGGGCGGGCTGGAGGCGCGTGACGCGCACCCGCCGGATGCGCTTGCCCTCGATCGTCTCCACGACGAAGCGCGCGCCGGCCGCCTCGAACGACTCCCCCTGCCGCGGAAAGCGTCCGAGCTGCGCCGTGACGAACCCGCCCAGCGTCTCGTATGCCTCCGTCGGCTCGACCTCGAGCGAGAAGGTCTCGCGGACGTCCTCGAACGGCACCCGCGCGTCCATGAGCGCCTCGCTCTCGGATACCGGGAGGACGAGCTCGTGCTCGACGTCGTACTCGTCACGGATCTCGCCCACGATCTCCTCGACCAGGTCCTCGATCGTCACGAGGCCGGCCGTGCCGCCGTACTCGTCGACGACGATCGCGATGTGGACCTTGTCCTTCTGCATCTGCCGCAGGAGCTCGTCGACCTTCTTCGTCTCAGGCACGAACACCGCGGGTCGGAGGAACGGCCGCAGCTCGAGCTGCCGATCGCCGCGCGCGATGCGGCGGAACACATCCTTCACGTACAGGATCCCGGTGATGTTGTCGGTCGAGCTCTCGTACACGGGGATGCGCGAGTGGCCGACGGTCGTGATGCGATCGAGCAGCTCCTGTGGCGAGGTGTCCACATCGAGGCCCACGATGTCGGTCCGCGGCACCATCACGTCGGCCACGGTCTTCTCGCCCATCTCGAAGATCGAGCTGATCATCTCCTGCTCCTTGCGCTCCAGGACGCCCTGCGCCTGACCGGTCTCGATGAGCGCGCGGATCTGATCCTCGGTCACGACGCCCGGCTGTGGTGCGGTGCCGCCGAACGGGCGAACGATGACCTGCGTGGCGCGGAACAGCACCGACACGATCGGGCGCGTGACCCAGGTGATGACCTCGAGCGGGAAGGCGAGCCACAGGAGCGTGCCCTGCGCGTGGCGCGCTGCGAGCGCGCGCGGCACGAACAGGCCGAACAGCACCGCGATGAGCGACAGCACCGCGACGGTCACCGCGACCGCGCTCACGTCGGTGAACATGGCGGTCGTGTCGATGCCCAGGAAGAACGCGAGCAGCGCGGAGAGCCGCGGCGCGATGAAGGCCGCGGCGATGCCGGCGTACGTGAAGACGATGAGGAACTCGGCGACCTGGATCGCGGCGAGGTAGTAACCGGCACGCCGCCCGATCGCGCCCGCGCGCTGGCCGCGCCGCCCGCTCAGCGACAGCTCGTCGATGACCCCCGGACGTCGCGCGACGTTGATCGCGGCCTCGCTCGCCGAGAGGACCGCGAGCAGGAGTACCAGCGCGAGCTCGAGGAGCAGGAGCTGTAAGCCGGTCGCGTCCATCAGGCCTTCTCTTTGCGCTCGGTCTTGCGTCGGATGCGAGCCGGTACGCCCACCGCGAGCATGTCGGCGGGCACGTCCTTCGTCACGACGGAGCCTGCGCCGGTGACCGAACGCGCGCCGACCTTGATCGGCGCGCGCAGCAGCGTATCCGAGCCGATGAACGCCTCGTCGCCGATCTCGGTGCGGTGTTTGCGGACGCCGTCGTAGTTCAACGTGATCGTGCCCGCGCCGATGTTGACACGCTCGCCCACCTGTGCGTCGCCGACGTACGAGAAGTGATGCATCTTCGTACCCTTGCCCAGGCGCGCGTTCTTCACCTCGCCGAAGTTGCCCATCTCGACGCCGCGCTCGAGGTGCGCACCGGGTCGGAGATGCGAGTACGGGCCGATGCGAACGTCGTCCTCGAGCGTCGCGCCCTCGAGCACCGACGCTTCGACCCGGCAGCGCTCCCCCACGGTCGTGTCGCGCAGGATCGCGTACGGGCCGATCCGGCTTGCCGCACCGACGCGCGTTCGGCCCTCGAGGATGCAGCCCCGCTCGATGACGACGTCGGGGGCGAGCTCGACGTCGACGTCCACGAGCGAGGACCCAGGGTCGTGAAACGTCACGCCGGAAAGCATGTGACGCTCGCGGATGCGCGCGCGCACGACGTCCTCCGCGGCGGCGAGCTCGACGCGCGTGTTGACGCCCATCCCCTCGTTCGGGTCGTCGGTGCGATGTGCCGCGACGCGCGCGCCGTCGGCGACGGCGAGCGCGACGAGATCGGTGAGGAACACCTCGCCCGTCTCGTTCGCATGGAGGCGCGGCACGGCCTTGCGCAGCCAGGCCAGATCCACGGCGTATGCGCCGAGGTTCGACTCCGGCAGTGCGCGCTCCTCCGCCGTGGCGAGGCGGGCCTCGACGACGCGCGCCACGTCACCGCTCGCATCGCGCACCACGCGTCCGTACGCGTTCGCGGTGCCGACCGCGCCCGAGAGCAGGGCGAGCGCGGCGCCGCGCTCCGCGCGCAGCTTCGCCAGCGCCCGGAGGGTGTCCGCGCGCAGCAGCGGCGTATCCCCGTACACGATGAAGGCTTCGCCCGCGCCGTCGCGGACCTCCCCCAGAGCCACGCGCACGGCGTCACCGGTCCCACGCGGCGGATCCTGCAGCGCGACGGCCGCATCGCCGACGATCTCGCGCGCGGGCTCGCTTTCCTTCGACAGGACGACGACCGGTCGCGCACCGGCCTGCCGGACGGCGTCGAGGACGTGGCTGAGGAGCGGCTTGCCGGCCACGAGGTGGAGCACCTTGGGCGTCCGCGAGCGCATCCGCGTTCCCAGACCCGCCGCGAGCACGAACCCGGGTGGCCCCGCGGTCATTGAGAGCGCGCGGTCAGGCGGGTTGGGGCGCCAGGATTCGAACCTGGGATCGGGGATCCAAAGTCCCCTGCCTTACCACTTGGCCACGCCCCAGTGGACACGGCCAAAGGATAGGCGGGACTAGCGGCGCTCGCCCGTCTTTTCGCCGTTCGTGGGCTGTTTTCCCCGTCTGATGAGCTCCGCGACACGACGACCGCCCTTGCGGCCGAGCTGCGCATAGCCCTCGCTGCCGAGCTGCGTCTTTCGCGCTTCTCCGCCGCGACGACCGAGCTCCGCGTAGCCCTTGGATCCCAGCTGCGTCTTGCGCGCTTCGCCGCCCTTGCGACCGAGCTTCGCGTAGCCCTCGGTGCCGAGCTGACCTTTGCGCGCCTGACCGCCGCGCTTTCCGATCTCTCGATAGAAGGACGCGCCGTGCTTGCCGGCCGTCGAGGTCCCGCCCTTCTGGCCAGCCTGCCGCACGGTCATGTCTCCGCGTTTGTCGTCCATGCCCCCACGTTAAGGGGACAGCCCTCGCTCGCCCGGTCCAGCGAGCCCTAGCCAGCCGTCGTGTGCACGCGCGCCGCAAGACCGCTGCGGCGCAGCATCCGCGCGATGCGGAGCGCATCTCGACGGTCGTCCGCGATCGCAAAAAGCGTTGGACCGCTCCCGCTCAGTGAAAGAGTGATGCCGCGCTTGTGCGCGAGCGCGCGCGCGTCCGAGATCGAGGGGCAGAGACGCTCCGCGGGGCCGAGCAGATCGTTCAGCGCGTTGTCGCGCAGCAGCTGCGCGGTGACGCGGTGATCCACGAAAGCGGCGTGCAGCGCCGCGACGGCGCTCTCAGCGCGCCGGTCGTCATCTCGCAGCGCGGAGAACACATCTGCGGTCGCGAGCCGCGCGCGCGACGGCACCACGACGACGTGCATCTCCGGCGGATCCGGCTGAGGCTCGACGCGCTCGCCGCGTCCGCTCACGAGTGCGACGCGCGTCGCGGACGCGAAGAACGGCACGTCGGATCCGACCGACGCCCCCAGCGCGACGAGATCGATGTCGCCGCGTTTCCAGATCGTCGCGAGCGCTCGCATCACGGCAGCCGCATCGCTCGATCCCCCACCTAGCCCGGCCGCGACAGGTATGCGCTTGCGGATCTGCACGAACGCCGCGGGCTCTCGACCAGCTGCGGCGGCGAAAGCGCGGACGGCGCGGCTCGCGAGGTCCTCACCGAACGGCGCGCCGACGTCCGGCGCGATGCGCACCTCGAGCCGGCGATGCGGCGCGACACGCACACGATCGGCGAGATCGATCGTCGCGAAGATGCTCCGGAGCTCGTGATACCCGTCGTCCCGTCTTCCGGTGACCGCGAGCGCGAGGTTGATCTTCGCGCGCGCGAGGAGCCTCACCGCGCGCGTCACGCCCGCGGCCGTTGGACCGGCACGCCGAGCGCTCCGGCCAATGCGACCCATTCGTCGAGTGACAACTCCTCCGCGCGTCGGCGGGGGTCGATCCCCGCGGCCTCGAGCGCAGCGACGGCGCGGTCCGGCGAAACGCCGGCCTCGTGGCCGAGCGCGCCGCGGAGCTGCTTGCGGCGGTGCCGGAACACGTCACTGACGAGTCGCAGGAACAGCTCACGGTCGAGCGGCGCGAACGCCGGCCGCTCGCGCGTGCGCAGCGCAACGACGGCGGAGCTCACCTTCGGCGCCGGGCGAAATGCGCTCGGCGGAACTCGGCGGACGATGTGCGCCTCAGCGAAGGACTGCACGAAGACCGAGAGATAACCTCGTTCTTTCGCGGACTTTGGCGTCGCGACGATGCGGCGCGCCACCTCCTCCTGCACCAGCACGACGACGAGCGGCGGCCTGCGATCGTCGCCGATGAAGCGCTCCAGCAGCGGCGTGGTGATCTGGTACGGCACGTTGGCGACGATGCGCGTCGGTCTGCCCTCGCCCAGCGCGAACAGGTCGACGGCCAGCGCGTCGGCGCGGACGACCCGCACGTTGCCGCGGCCCGCGAGCGTGTCCGCGAGCACGGCGACCATGCGCTCGTCGATCTCGACGGCGGTCACCGATCGCGCCCGGGCCGCCAGCTCGGCCGTCAGCACGCCGGGCCCGGGACCGACCTCGAGCACGTCGTCGGTCGCGGAGAGCTCGGCGGCGTCGACGATGGCGCTGAGCACGGCGCGGTCGACGAGAAAACGCTGGCCGAGCGAGGTCGCGGCGCGTACGCCGTGGCGACGCAGGACGCTCTTCAGAGCACGGGGATCGGCGACGTCCACCGCCGCGAAGCCTAAGCGGCTATTTACACGACCATTGCCACGCCTGCGAGTTGGCGAACATGTACGCGGCGGTGTTCGCGTTGGCGACCGCGTCGAAGACGCTCGCGCCCCCGTATCCCGCGCGCACGCTGTTCGCCGCCCAGGTCCGCGGCATGAACTGGAAGAGGCCCGAGGCGCCGGACGACGCGTTGTAGGCGCCCGGGTTGTAACGGCTCTCGCACCAGGCGACGCGCAGCAGCTGGGCGGGATCGGCGCCCCACGTGGCCGCGGCAGCCCGGATGACCGCCTCGATGTCGCCCGGGACGGGCGCCGGCCTCGTCCCGACGCCGCGGACCTCCGCCACCGGGGTCACGACCGCCACGCTGCTCAGCAGCGTCCGTCCGGTCTCGGCGCCGTCCACGACGTGGACGCGGTAGGTGTTGTCCGCCAGGCCCGGCACGCCGGGCGTGACCACGACCACCCGCCCGAGGGCGAGCGTGGCGTCGTGGATGACCTGGACCGCGAAGCCGAGCGGCTCGCGCTGCACGGCGTCGTAGTCGCCGACGCGGGTGACGCGGATGACGTCGCCCGGGCTGACGATCGTGTCGGGCGGCGCGGACAGCCGGTCCTGGGGACCAACTTCGACGCCGTTGACCGCCAGCGCCTCGCCCACGGTGGCCGCGCGCGGCGCCCGCAGCGGCACGAGGCCGCCTCCGTCGATGAGCGTCAGCGGGACGCTCGGCGCGATGATCCGCAGCACGGCCGGCGCGGGTGGCGGGACGTCGCGCGGTAGCGAGCGCGCTACCGGAGCGACACGGGCGGCGGCGACGGGTCGCGCGCCTGCCGCGTGGCGGGCCTCGCTCGCGAGCGTCCACG
>DATEDV010000157.1:0-4368 GCA_035281485.1 Candidatus Limnocylindria bacterium
GCGCTTCAAGCACACCGGATCCAGCACTTCGACCAACCCCTACGCCGGATACCCCACGCAACAGGACATCACCGCGGACGTCATCGCGCCGGCGGCGGACGGTGGCGACCCGACGTACGAGTTCGACGTGCTCGGCCCCGAGCAGCGCGTCTACAACGGCGGGTTCAAGGTGACCGTCACCTACACCAACGCGCAGGGTGTCTCGCCTGCGGACCTGATCCCGACAGGCGTCATCGTCGAGCGCTGGCTGAAGGACGACGAGGGCGATCCGCGCTGGGAGCACGTCAACTCCCACTGGAACCAGCAGCAGCTCTACGCCGCGGCAGGAATGACCGTGGACGTGAACAGCGGCATCCCCGGCCGCTATCGGGTGCGCTTCCAGGACGCACCGCCCGGCGTGCAGCGCATCCGCATCCACTTCACCGCCGATCTCGCGTGGCCGGACCCGGGCCAGCTCGCGTACGACGTCACGAGCATCAAGTTCTTCGACGATCTGCGGGCGTACCTGCCCGCGACGAGCTCGCTGGTGCGCATCACGCCCGACGAGATCCTCGGCGGAGCGGACCTGTCTTCGTTCGACTCGGTCGTCGTCGTGAACGATCCGCTGCCCGGCTGGTACGACACGGTCCCGACGAGCGGGCCGGGCCAACCGTCCCAGACCTTCACCGCCCTGGCGCCGGTCCCCAACGCGGGCGTCGTGACCGCCACCGACGCGACGTACGAGTTCGACGTCCTGCCCGAGTACGACAACCGCTCGATGACCGTATCGATCGCCTGGCTCGCGCCTTCCGACTACGACCTGTTCGTCGAGCGGCGGTCCGAGTCAGGCAGCTGGGCGCCGGTGAGCAGCTCGACGAACGGCATCAACACGGGCGAGTCGACCACGATCTCCCGTCCCGCGCCCGGCCATTACCGCGCGCGCGTCAACAACTGGGCCGGCGCGCCGCAGCCCATCGAGGGCACGATCGGGTTCAACGTGAACGAGGGCGCCCAGCCGGTCGTCTATCCCATCACCCGTGCGAGAGCGGACGCCGATGCGTATTACGCGCGACTTCGCGAGTACGCCGCCGGTGGAGGCAATCTCGTCCTCACCGACGGTGCGGCGCGCGCGCTTCCCCATCTCGGCGTCGGCACGCCCGAGGACGTGCGCGCGACCGTGGTGTACGCGCCGTATATCGAGTTCAACGACGGCAACGCGCCGACGTACGGCGACGTGCTCGCCGCGAACATCGACCAGCCCGGCGCGGCGGAGGGCCCCTCGAATCGTCATCAGACCGTCGAGCCGGTCCCGCTCGGTTACGCGATCCAGGACGCGAACGGCGACGACGCGTCGACGTCGTTCACCTGGACCGTGCAGCGAGCCGCATGGACCGCGGCCGGTGGCCGGATCGCCGGCATGGTCGCGGGCGGCGTCGCCCTCGGGGAGCTCGTCGTCGGCAGCGGCCGCGTTCGTCTTGCCGGCGCGCTCCTGCCTGA
This sequence comes from Candidatus Limnocylindria bacterium, assembly GCA_035281485.1. Taxonomy (GTDB): domain Bacteria; phylum Chloroflexota; class Limnocylindria; order P2-11E; family P2-11E; genus CF-39. Next base: position 1,477 of record DATEDV010000157.1, read on the forward strand.
CCCCGAGGAGCGATACGACCATCCCTTCGGGCTCTGCAACTACGCGCTCACATACACGGGCTGGCAGCTCTTCGAGAACCTCGTTCAGTGGCAGCGGCCGGTCCCCGACCTCGCGATCGCGCAGAACGACCTCGCGTTCTCCTCTCAGAAGGTGGTGGGCGGCGACCAGGTGACGATCACGGCCACGGTGCGCAACGTCGGGACCGGCGCGGCGAGCGATGTCGCGGTCCGCTTCACGGACAACGGCACGGCCATCGGCGCCGACCAGGTCATCGCAGCGATCGCCGCGGGCGCGACCGGCACCGCGTCGGTCGTGTGGAACACCAAGGGACTCAAGGGCGATCGCACGATCGCCGTCGCCGTCGATCCCGCGAACGCCATCCGCGAGGCGAGCGAAGCGAACAACAGCGTCACCACCACCATCTCCATCAAGGGCAACAAGGTGCAGAACGGCGACTTCCAGCAGTCGTCGAGCGGAGATCAGCCGGACAACTGGACGTCTTCCGGGAGCGCCGGCTATCCGAAGTCCGACGACGGGAACCGGAGCGCGAGCGCCGGACCCGGCGGTTCATGGACCTCCGACGCGATCGACGTCGCGTCAGGTGCGTCGTACGGATTCGCGGTCGACGTCGCGGGCGGCGGCTCCGTTCAGATCGAGCAGCTCTCGGCGCTCGGCATCGTCATCGCGACGCTGAGCAACGTCACCTCCTTCACCGCATTGGCCGAGGCGGCGAAGGTGCGCGTCAAGCTCGTCGGTGGGTTGGTCGGCACGAGCACGTTCGACAACGCGCGGATGTGGGATCAGTGAGTCACGCGTTCGGAGGCGGCGGTGAACCTGATCCACGCGCGGTCGCGTACGTACCATCTCTCGGCGCATCAATAGAGGGAGGAAGATTCATGGCGAGGCTACGTTTCTTGATGGCTGTCTCGGTGCTCTCGCTCGCACTGTCCGCGTCCTTCGGCCTGGCGACGGCGACGCCCGCGAATGCCCTGATCCACGAGATCATCGGCGCGGCATGCCGGTTCGGTGGCGACGAGGTCATTCCGCCCGGTCAGGCGGGCGCTTCGAACGGCAGCTCGTTCGTCCGAGCCCTTCAGGCCACCGGCGTCATCTCGTCCATCGTGGCGACCCCGACCAACGTGACAGTCAACTTCGACCTCGACAAGCCTTCGGCCAAGTTCGTCTCGGCAGGCTTCGCGCTCACGATCCCTGACGCGTTCGGCCCCGGAGTCAGCTTGACGCTGAACCCGCTTCCGGTGCTCGATGAGACGTTCCCGGCGCATGTCCACTGCGCGAATCTGAGCTAGCTCCGTAGCACACAGGGATCCTCGACAGAGAGAGCACGCGCGCTGAATAGACAGCCAGCCCGCGGGGTAACCCGCGGGCTGGCGTTCAGCTCGATCGTTGAGGTCGCCTAGCCGCGACCTTTGCCCTTACCGCCCTTGTCGGCCGGCTTGCCGGCACCTTCCGGCTTGCCGCCCTTGGCCTCGCGCTCCTCGCGCTCCGCCTTGGCCTTGCCGTGCTTCGCGGTGACGGCCGCGTCATCGCTGGTCTCCGCGGTCTCGGCCGCGGCGAGCATCTCGGCGACCGCCGCGTTCAGCGGGTCCATGATCGCCTGCATGTCCTGGATCGCCTGATCCACGACATCGCGGTACTTCGCGACGAGGTCGTTCGTCTGGATCGAGAGCTCGACGGTCGACTCGGTCTCGTCGGCCATCGCGTGGCCATCGCCATCCTTGAGCGAGCCGCTCGTGAACGAGAGCTCGTCCTTCGCGCCATCGACCTCGACATCCGCGTCGAGCTCGAAGGTGAGCGTGGCCGACATGCCGTCCTCGCTCAGCTCGAAGCTCTCGGCGTCCGCCGCGGTCGTGTCGTCTTCATCGTTCGCGAGGAACTTGAAGAGGCTCTTGCAGTCGGCGTCGCACGTGACCTCCTCGTTGAACTGCACCGACAACGTCACCGTCGTCGTCTCGTCCTCCTCGTCGACCTCGGTGTCGACGAGAGCGGCGAGCGTGATGTGCGGGTCCTCGGCCTCGGTCACCACGGGCTCCTTGCACACGGTGCCCAGCTCGACCTTCTCCTGGAGCTCGGCGTGCGCCGCGGTCCAGATCGCGTTGAGCTCGCCCTTGGCCGCCGCGACGTCCTCGCGGGCGTCGACGGTCAGCTCGAGGCCAGAGCGGCGCGCGTCGCGCGCCAGCTCGCGGGCCTCGCGTGAAAGATCACGCAGCTGTTCGCTGAATCCACGCCACGCCTCGTGCAGACGGTGCGCGCCGGCGTTGCGCTCCTGGGCGAGCACGCTGCAGCCCTGGTTCTCGTTCGCGGCCGGGGATGCCGCCGCGGTTCCCACCAGCGTCGTGGCAGAGAGAGAAATGACAAGTGCGCCCACGGCCATCCCGCGCCGTGTCCTGCTACCAAACACCTTCCTATGCACCTCCTGTGCAGAGGTGATAACGGGCACGGTCGTACGCGATTAGCCCCGAACGGACGTTGTTCGTACGGGGTACCGGGGTACTACGCCGTCCGGGGGATGACCCTCGATGAGCTCGGCTCGCGTCCACCGCGCGCGGGAGACGATCGCGCAGCGGCCTCGTCCATTAACGTGTTGCGGTGCCGCACTCTCGAGCGAACGCTCTGGCGGACGAGGACCTCCGGCGTGTCTACGAGCGAACGAAGACGATCGCCGTCATCGGCGCTTCGGAGAGACCCGGCAAGCCCGCGCACGACATCCCGAGGTATCTCCAGACGCAGGGGTATCGCATCGTTCCCGTGAACCCGCGCCGCGGCGAGATCCTCGGCGAGCGTGCGTTCGCGTCGCTGAGCGAGGTCGACGTCCCGTTCGACGTCGTCGACGTGTTCCGTCCACCAGGGGAAGCCGAGGCCGTGGCGGCCGA
>DATEDV010000158.1:0-6891 GCA_035281485.1 Candidatus Limnocylindria bacterium
GTCCATCTCGTTCTGATAGATGTGCGCGAGGTCGCCGAGGATCACCTCGTCGCCGCGTTGCGTCTGCGAGAGGACGCCGCAGAGGTTGCCCATCATCCCGCTCGCGACGTAGAGGCCCGCCTCCTTGCCCACCGCCTCCGCGGCGCGCTTTTCCAGCCGGTTGACCGTGGGATCCTCGCCGTACTGGTCGTCGCCCACCTCGGCGTCGGCCATCGCGCGGCGCATCGCCGGCGTCGGCTTGGTGAACGTGTCGCTGCGGAGCTCCAGGATCTTCATAGGGCCAGCGCCTCCTTGATGCGAACGACCGCCGCAACCAGAAGCGGCGCGACGAGGATCGCGGGCAGGAAGTCCGCGACCTTCACGTCGCGGATCCCCAACAGTTTCAGGCCCACACCGACGATCAGCAAGCCGCCGACCGCGCTCATCTCTCTCAGCTGCACGTCCGAAAGGAGACCGGAGAACGCGGCCGCTCCGATCGCCAGCCCGCCCTGATACACGAGGATCAGCGGGATCGTCAGAAGCACGCCCCAGCCGAGCGTTGCCGCGAGGGCCGTGGCGGTGAATCCATCGAGCACGCTCTTGATCGCGAGCAGGCTCGCGTCACCGGTGAGCCCGTTCTGGATGGACCCAAGGAACGTCAGCGGGCCGACGCAGAACACGATGGACGCGGTCACGAATGCCTCGGCCACCGTCGACGCGCTTCCGCGCCGCGCGGATCGGCGCTGGAGCGCGGCGCCGACGTCGTTCAGCCGGCGGTCGACGCCCCACAGCGATCCGACCACGCCGCCGAGCAGGATGCTCCCGAGCATGTAGAGCAGGTTCGACGTCTCGATCGCGAACTTCGCGCCCATCGCGAGCGTGAACAGGCCGACGCCCCGCACGACGTTCTCGCGTATCCGCTCCGGTAGGCGGTCACCGAGGACGGTGCCGAGCGATCCGCCGACGAGGACGGTCAGCGCATTGAGGAGCGTCCCCGAGAGCGCGAACAAGTCCGCCTAGTATGCGAGGCCCATGCGTGCATCCGAGCAGCTGCGGTTCTGGGCTCACGAGCTCGCGGCGATGGCCAGGACTGGGCTCGAGTTCGCGACCAACGACTATGACCGCGATCGCTACACCCGCGCGATGAAGATCGCGGAGGGCATCGCGTCGATGACGATCGACGCCGAGTTCACCCCCGAGCGTCCGTATCTGGGCGATCTCCATATCCCGAGTCCGAAGGTCGGCTGCAGCGTCGCGGCGTTCGACGACGACGGACGCGTCGTGCTGATCAAACGCGCCGACAATGGGCGTTGGGCGCTGCCCGGCGGCTATGCGGAGGTCGGATCCCCGCCGTCGGCGAACGCGCTGCGCGAGCTGCATGAGGAGACCGGCTTCGACGCCGCGCTCGAGCGCCTCGTGGGTGTGTACGACAACAAGAGCCTGGGAAGCGTGGCGCCGTTCCAGTTCTACATCTGCTGCTTCCGCGCGCGCATCACCGGGGGTGAAGCGACGCCGTCGACCGAGACGACCGAGGTCGTGCTCGCCGACCCGCACGACCTGCCGAGCGATATGTCCACCCTGCAGCGGACGATGCTCGCCGACTCGCTGCTGACGGACGCGGCGCCGGTGTACCAGTGACGACGATCGCGATCTGGTCGAACTGGCCCTCGACGCCGACCGACTTCCGCGCAGCGCTGCCGGACGACACGCTCGTCGTGATCAAGGACGAGGCCGACCTGCCTCGCGCCGCCGCGGCCGAGGTCGCCTTCTGCGGCATCAGTCTCGACCGCGTCCGCAGACTGCTGGCCGCGACGCCGCAGCTGCGCTGGTTCCATACGCCCGCGGCGGGCGTCGATAGTTTCCTGGAGATCCCCGATTTTCGCGCGCGGGGCATCGCGCTCACGAACAACTCCGGGTCGTACGACATCCAGATCGCCGAGCACGTCCTCGCGTTCGTGCTCGCGGCCTCGAAGCGGCTGCATCTCTATCGCGACCAGCAGTCCCGGCGCGAATGGAAGGACCTCCAGCACGACGAGCTGCGCGACCAGACGCTCGTGGTGTTCGGCGCGGGCAGCATCGGCGGCGAGGTCGTGCGGCTCGCGTCCGCGATGGGGATGCGCGTCGTTGCCGTGCGCCGCCGTCCGGGCACGACCCCCGGCGCGCAGCGCGTGGTGACGCCCGACGCGCTGGCGGACGCGGCGGCCGAGGCGGATTACCTCATCGTCGCCGCGCCGCTGACGCCGGCGACGCGCGGAGCCATCTCGCGGGATGTCATCGCGCGCATGAAGCGAACGGCATGGATCGTGAACATCGCCCGCGGTCCGATCGTCGACGAGGACGCGCTCGTCGACGCGCTGCGCGAGGGCCGGCTCGGCGGCGCGGGACTCGACACGTTCGCGCGGGAGCCGCTTCCTGCCGACAGTCCGCTGTGGTCGCTGCCGAACGTCGTCGTGACGCCGCACGCATCGAATTCGTCGCCGCGCGTGCGTCAGCGGACGCTGGCCCTCTTCGCCGAGAACGTCCGCCGCTTCAAGGCCGGGGAGCCGCTGCTCAATCGCGTCGACTTCGAGACCGGGTATTGATGCGCACCGCCCGTGCGAAGCTCGCCTCCCGGACCGCCGGCTTCACCGAGTCGGTCATCCGCGAGATGACGCGCCTGAACGCGCTCCACGGTGGCATCAACCTCGCGCAGGGATTCCCGAATTTCGCCGCGCCGCAGACCCTGAAGGACGCCGCGAAGCGGGCGATCGACGCCGACATCAACCAGTACGCGATCACCTGGGGCGCGAAGTCCCTGCGCGACGCGCTGTCGCGCACCTACGCGGAGCTCTACGGCATGAGCGTCGATCCCGAGACGATGCTCACGGTCACCTGCGGCGCCACCGAAGCGATGATCTCGACGCTCCTGGCGCTCGTGGATCCCGGCGACGAGGTGATCGTGCTCGAGCCGTTCTACGAGAACTACGGCCCTGACACCGACATCGCGGGAGCACGGCCGGTGTACGTTCCGCTCCGGCCTCCCGAGAACGTGTTCGATCGTGATGAGCTGCGCAAGGCGTTCGGTCCGCGCACGAAGGCGATCATCGTGAACACGCCGAACAATCCGACCGGCCGCGTGTTCACGCGCGACGAGCTCGCCTTCATCGCGTCGCTCTGCATCGAGCACGACGTGGTCGCGGTGACCGACGAGATCTACGAGCACATCCGTTATGAGGGCGAGCACATCCCGATCGCGACGCTGCCCGGGATGGCCGAGCGCACCGTGACCATCTCGGGCGCGAGCAAGACGTTCTCCGTCACGGGCTGGCGCGTCGGCTGGATCGTCGCACCGCCCGAGCTCACCGCCGGGATCCGAAAGGTGCACGACTTCGTGACGGTCGGCGCGCCCGCGCCGCTGCAGGAGGCGGTCGCCGCGGGTCTCGGGCTCGGTCGCGCGTACTACGACTCGCTGTCGACCGAGTACCGAAAGCGGCGCGACCTGCTCGTCGGCGCGCTCGAGACCGCCGGCTTCGCGCCGCGCAGGCCCGAGGGCGCGTACTACGTCCTGTGCGACATCACGCCCTTCGGCTTCGACGACGACACGAAGTTCGCGCGGTGGCTGGTATCGGAGGTAGGCGTCGCCGGCGTACCCGGCTCCTCCTTCTATTCGGAGCCGGCGCTCGGGAAGCACCTCATCCGCTTCACGTTCTGCAAGACGCATGACGTGCTGACCGCGGCTGCGGAGCGCCTCGCACGGACGAAGGAGGTTGCGGCCAAGCGACGCTAGCGATCGACGAGGACGATCTCGCTCCCGTCGTTCGCAAGCGGCCAGGCGAGCTCGGACGCACGCTTGAGCGTCTCGATCCCGGGGTGCGTGAGCACAACTCGTTCCGCACGTAGCTCGTCACGATGCGCGAGGAGCGTCGCATGCGACAGGTGCTGCGGGATGCGTTTCTCAAACGAGTAGGCCTCCGCGATGAACAGATGCGCCGCGTCGGCCAGACGCGGGATCGCGTCGCACCAGTCGGTGTCGCCCGTGTACGAGACGACGTGCTCGTCCACGCGCACACGGAGCCCGTGCGGCACGGTCTCCGGAAGGTGCGTCACGGGCAGCGCGACGATGTCCAGCGGTCCGACGGTCGTGGTCTGCTCGCCGAGCTCCACGTACGAGACGGGAAAGCGCTGCGCGGTGCGCGACGAAGTCGGCAATGCCGCCTCGAAGATCGCTGTCATGCGCTGGTGCGTGCCCGGTGGCCCCGCGATCGTGAGCGGCCGATCGCGCTTCGCGAACTGGCCGTCGAGGATCAGGTACGGCACCCCACCGCAGTGGTCGCCGTGGAAGTGCGTGATGAGGACGGCGTCGATCGAGGACGGGTCGACCTCGGCGCGCTTCAGCGCGACCAGCGACGTCGCGCCGCAGTCGATCAGGAAGCGGTAGTCCTTGCCGTCGACGAGGATGCAGGTCTGGAATCGTCCGCCGCTGCCGAACGAGTCGCCGCTCCCGATGAAGCGGACGCGAGTCACTCGGTGGGAAGCATCTCCGGCGGCGTCACGCGCAGCCAGGCCAGGTACACCGCGTACGGGTCCGGCGGCGGCGCGGCCGTGGACGGTACGGTGCTCACGCTGCTGACCCGCTGCGCGGCGCTGTCGGCCTCCTGCTGGCGGCCGAGCGCCCGGAGCGCCTGCGGGTACGAGTTGCGCAGTCCGAAGACGCCTTGCGCGGAGCCGAGCGCGAGGCCCTTCTCGAACGCCATCACCGCCTCCTCGAACATGCCGTACGAATAGGCGGCCTCGCCGTACGCGAGCCAAGCGAAGTTCGTGTTCTGCGAGAGCGCGTCGGCCTTGTTCCGCTCGTACAGCGCGCGCCGCATGTTCAGGTCGTTCCACTGATCGCCGACGATCGCCTTCAACAGCTTCTCGTCCTCGGGCTTGTAGATGACCATGTAGCGGTACGAGAACGATTGCCAGTTGCGCGTGAAGAAGTCGTACGAGAGCGCCACGCGGTTCCCGAGCATCGAGTCGTTGACGTAGAACACGCCCTTCGCGTCGTCGTACCCGCGGACGGTGCGCCAGTGCGAGACGCGCGATACCCACGGGTCCTGCATCCACTGCGTGACCATCGGAGCGAACCCGTTGGCCACGAGCGTCTTCAGGATCTCGTTCGTGCCGTTGTTCCGCCACATCGAGCGCAGATCGAAGTTCTCCTTCACCCATGGGCCCACGCCCTGCGGACCCATGCCGCGCCGAACGTCCTCGCCGCGGAGCGCGAGACGCGCGGTCTCCTGATTCACATCGACGCCGAGTGTGGAGAGCGCCATCACGACCGCGGCCGGCCCGCAGTTGTTGAGCGACTGCCAGACGTGCTTCATCTCCGGGAAGATGACGCTCGCCGGCGCGGCGACGGGCGTGGGGAGGATCTCGGCCGGCGCGGGTGCCGGAAGGCTGATCGTGGCCGCCGCCGGGGCCTCCGCCGTGTCGGCTGCGATAGCGGCTTCGATCGGAGCCGTATCAACAGCCGTGGCCACGGTCGGGACGGGTTGGGCGGGACGTAGTGCCATGCCGCCCGCCAGGACGATCCCGATCGTCAGGCCAAAGACGGCTGCGGAGGCGCCCCGACGTCCCATACCTGTCATACAGGGTAGCCCTCCCGAGAGTTCCGGACGAGTCCGTGCAAGTCCTATGCACGTACCATCCCGACGGTGAGCCCGACGACGCTGGTCCGCGGCCGGCTCCGTGACCACCCGCTGTGGTCCCGCGCGCTTGCCGCACCCGAGATCGTCGGTCGCTTGATCCAGCCGGTGATCGTCTCGGCCCGCGTCGAGGATCGCGAGCGCGTGCCGGACCTGCCGTTCCTCGAGCGCATCTCGCTCACGGAGCTGGTGCGCGATGCGCGCGAAGCATCATCGCGCGGTCTTGCGGGCTTTCTCATCTTCGCCGCGTCGGACCGAAAGGACGAGCTCGCTTTACTGGCGAGCGAGCGCGACCACATCGTCGCGCGCGCGATCCACGCCGTGAAGGACGCCGCGCCCGACCTCGCCGTCGCGACCGATGTTTGCGTCTGCGCGTATACACCGCACGGACAGTGCGTCCTCTTCGCCGAAGGTCAGGCGAACGTCTCGGGAACCCTCGAACGTCTCGCCGAGATCGCCGCGGTGCACGCGGAGGCCGGAGCGGACCTGCTCATCCCGTCGGGGATGCTCGATGGCAGCGTGCGTGCCGTGCGCGCCGCGCTGTCCTCAGCCGATCGTTCGGAGATCCCGATCGCGGCGGTCCTCAAGCTCGAGAGCGTTCTCTACGACGCGCACCGCGTCGCGGTCGAGGCGATACCCGTGACCGAGCGTGCCGTGCCGCTCCTCGCGACCGGTGACGCCGAGGGCGTCCGGACGCGCGCGGCACGCGATGTCGCCGCGGGCGCGGACGCCGTCGTGCTCAAACCCGGCCTCGTCACGCTCGACCTGCTCGCTCCGATCGCGGGGAGCGTCGACCGGCCGGTGATCTCGTTCTTCACGGCCGACGAACACGCGCTGTTCACCCCCGCCGACGGGTCTCGAGAGCTCCTCGCGGCGGAGCGCGAGACGTTCGCCTCGGCACGACGCGGCGGTGCGGACCTGCTGATCAGCTACGGCGCGCTTGGCGCGACGGCAGAGTGATCGGCGGCGCGGCGTTCGTCACGATCCAGCGGTCCCTGGCCGTGCTCGTCGCTGCCGCGGTCCAGCTGGTCGCGGTCGGCGTGGTCGGGGATGCGTTCGCGACGCCGTCACGGGACGTCGCCGCCGTCCCCCGGTCGATCGAGCCCGCGGCGCGCGCCGCGCCGTTCGCGCGCGGGGATCGCGTCATGACGTTCGATCTCATCGTCGACCTTGCCCTGGACAGCCGGCTGGGGACGGCAGCTGAGGTCCCAGTGGGCCGCGAGATGGTGGCGCCCGCGGCGGC
>DATEDV010000159.1:0-3144 GCA_035281485.1 Candidatus Limnocylindria bacterium
TCACCAGCAGGAACACGAGGACGATCGCGACGAGCGCGACCACCATGACGGCCATGACCCCTGACGAACTGCTGCTCTGTTCCATACGGACACCTCCTTGCGGGACCTGAGCCTGTCCGTGCAGATGACGTACCAGGCGACCGAGCGGTAAGAGATCGCCCCGGGCAAAGGGCCCGGGGCGATCGCAGATCGTGGAGGTAGCGCGGGGTCAGCGGATGATCGGTGGCGCGCCGTTGAGGTTGACGAGGCCGGCGTCCTGTGACCCGAGCACCGCAGCTTGGTAGACGTTGGTGTAGCCGCTCTGGACCCAGTACGAGGCACCCGCCGGCGGGCACGCCTCGACGCACACCGGGTTCATCGCGATGCTGATCGTCCCCGACCCGCGCATGTTGCCGAGACGGATCTCGACGGGACCCTGTGCGGACTGCTGCTCGAAGATCGAAAAGCCACTCGTGAAGAAGCACCCGAACTGATCGCACCATGAGCGCCACCAGCTCACGTTGAAACGCTGGAACGAGAGCGCCAGCGTCCCGGTGGGCGCGAGGGACAGGCGCTGGTCCCGGAGCGGGAGGTTCGCGGTGCCTCGAAGCTCGCCGATCGCGCCGCCCGAGATGGAGCCCTCCGCATAGGCGCTACCCGAGACGGAGCCGCCGAGGATGCTCGTGTAGTTGACGTTGTAGAACGTCACGCTGATGTTCTGATCGCCGCTCGCGGCGGCCGCCGGTAGTGATGTGAGCGCGAGAGCGAGAACGAGAGTGACGAGTGTGAGCTTGCGCATTTCCTCTTCCTTCCGACGAGCGCTGCTCGGCCCGGGTCCGTGCGCGCGGCTCGTCGGGGAACGTTCTATGAGGCGAGCGACAGGCTTGAGGTGTCAGCGCGCACCCGCGCAACGTGTTCCGCGCGACGAATCCTCTAGGCGTGGATCTCCCGACGCAGCTGATCGCGGGAGATCACGTCCACATGGCGGCGCGAGACCCGAATGAGGCCGCGGTGCTCGAAGTCAGCCAGCACCTTGTTCACGGTGACCCGGGTCGAGCCCACCGCGGCCGCGAGCTCGTCCTGCGTGAGCGTCAGCGACGCGACGCGACCCTCGCCTTCGCCGGAGTCGAGGAGGTACTTCGCCACGCGGCTGGGCACATCGAGCAACATGACATCCTCGAGCGCTTGCGTCAGCTTTTCGACGCGCGCTTCGATCATCTGGAAGGCGCGGAACATGATCCGCGGGTTCCGTTCCAACACGCGCGCGACCACCTCACCAACGAGCTGCAGCGTCGTCGTGTCCATCGTGGCGATCGCCGTGGCGGTCCGGACCGTACCGAACACTCCCTGCTGCCCGAAAAGGCCGCCCCGCTCGACGACCCAGAGGAGCACCTCGCGTCCCTGCGCGTCGTCGCGGACGAGCTTCACCGCACCTTCGACCATGACATGGATGTGCTTCGAGGGGTCGCCGCGGTGATAGATGACCTCCTCGCGATCGAACCGGCGCAGCTGTGCATGCATGAGGAGCTCCGACAGCTGCTGATCCGTGAGCTCGTCGACAGGAAGGCAGTCGGAGAGGCTTCGCGCGACCGAGACGAGATCCATGACGGTGCTGAGCGTAGTACGGCCGGGCAAGCAAGCTGGCGCGGCGCGTGTTCAGGCGCGGCGCAGCTTGTAGCGCTGGAGCTTGCCGGTCGACGTCTTCGGTAGGTCTGGCAGGAACTCCACCCAACGCGGGTATTTGTACGGAGCCAGCGTGCCTTTCACGAATGCTTTCAGCTCGTCGGCGAGGGTTGGCGCAGGTGTCGCCCCATCGGCGCACACCACGTATGCGCACGGCTTGATCAGGCCGTCGCCGTCGGCGCGCGCGACCACCGCGCACTCGCGCACCGCGGCGTGACGCAATAACGCCGACTCCACCTCGAGCGGCGAGACCCAGTGACCGCTCACGCGCAGGAGATCGTCGGACCGTCCGTGATTGGTGTAGTAGCCGTCGGCGTCGACCGAGTAGCGGTCCCCGGTGAAGACCCATTCGCCGCGGAACGTGTGCTTCGTCGCCGCGCGGCGGCCCCAGTAGAACGCGGCGGTCGACGGGCCGCGCACCAGGAGATCTCCCACCTCGCCGGCCGCGGCGGCTTTGCCGTCCGCGTCCTGCACGCGCGCCTCGTATCCGGGGATCACCTGACCCGACGTGCCGGGCCTCGCGCGGCCCGCGAAGTTGGAGATCGCGATGTAGCCGATCTCGGTCGAGCCGATGCCATCGAGGATCTCGAGCCCGAAACGCTCGCGCCAGCGCTCGAAGATCGGCGCAGGCAGCGATTCGCCCGCGGAGATGCAGCGACGCAGCGAAGAGATATCGGGTCGATCGCGCTCCGCGGCCGCGAGCAGTGCCGCGTACGACGTCGGGACGGAGTAGAGGACCGTCGGGCGCTCGCGCGCGATCGTCTCGAACACGAGTCGCGGCTCGGGCCGCTCCGGCACGAGGACGACCGATGCGCCTTTCCTCAGCGGGATGAGGCAGGAGTTGCCGAGCCCGTACGAGAAGAACAGCTTCGCCACGCTGAGCACGCGGTCGTCCGGCCGCAGCTCGACGACGTGCCTGCCGTGCAGATCCGCCGGCGCCGCCGCCGCGCCGTGCAGATGGACGACGGCCTTCGGCCGCCCGGTCGTGCCGCTCGAGTACTGCCAGAACGCCATGTCGTCCGCCGTCGTCGCCTCGGGCGCGAGCTCGTCGGGCTGCGCACGCGTGAGCGCGTCGAATCCGACGTCGCCGGATCGTTCATCGCCGGCGATCACGACGTGACGCAGATGACGCAGACCACCGCGGATCGCGGCGATGCGCGGCAGCACGTCTGGGTGGACCACGAGAACGCGGGCGCGGCAGTCGGCGAGCAGCTCCGCGTAGTCGTCGCTCGTGAGGTAGGTGGATAGCGTCACCGGCACCGCACCGATGCGGATCGCACCGAGAAATGTCGCGATGAACTCCGGCGAGTCGGGCAGCAGGAGCGCGACGCGATCTTCCATCTCTACGCCGAGCGACCGCAGCGCCGAGCCCGTACGAGCGACGAGCCGCGACACGTCGCGGTAGCTGAGCGTCGCGCCCTGATAACGCAGCGCCGGGCGGTCGCCGCGGCCGCTGGCGAGATGCTCGTCGAGGAGGACCGC
>DATEDV010000160.1:0-2773 GCA_035281485.1 Candidatus Limnocylindria bacterium
AAGGCGGTCGGTGCCGATCGCGCGTGGCAAGAAGGAGCCACCGGCAGAGGCGTGACGGTCGCGATCCTCGACTCGGGAATCGCGGCCGATCCGGATCTGGTCCAACCGACGAATCGCATCCTCGCGTCGGTCAACTTCGCGGACGAGCGCATCAGCCGTGATCCGGGTGGGCACGGCACGCACGTCGCCGGCATCGTGGCGGGCAACGGCACGCGCTCCGAAGGTGAGTTCGTCGGCATCGCGCCGCAGGCGAACATCGTCGACGTCAGAGTCCTCGGGCGGAACGGCGGCGGACGTCTCTCGTCGGTCGTGCGCGGCATCGAGTGGGTCGTGGCGAACCGCGACGTCTACAACATCCGCGTGATGAATCTGTCGTTCGGTGCGCCGGTGACGGTGTCGTACCGCACCGATCCCCTCGCGGCCGCCGTCGAGATCGCATGGCGGCGCGGCGTCGTCGTCGTTGCCGCGTCCGGGAATAGCGGACCCGCGCGCGACACCGTCGTCACGCCGGGCATCGATCCATACGCGATCACCGTCGGCGCGACCGACGACGGGGGGACGCTCTCCACGCGCGACGACTCGCTCGCGCCCTTCTCGTCCTGGGGCACCGCCGAGTCGAACGCGAAGCCCGACCTCGTGGCGCCCGGCCGGCGCATCGTCTCGGTACGCGCGGTCGGCAGCTTCCTGGACACGTTGTTCCCCGAGCGCGTCGTCACGGCCGCGAACGGCGCGACCTACCTCCGCCTGAGCGGTACCTCGATGTCGACGCCGGTCGTCGCCGGTGCCGTCGCCCTGCTGCTCGAGCGAGAGCCACAGCTGACCCCCGACCAGGTGAAGGCGCGGTTGATCGCGACCGCCCGCCCGTATGGAGAGGACAGCGGCGTGACGCTGCCCGATCCGTCGGCGGACGGAAGCGGAATGCTCGACGCGGCCGCCGCTCTCGGCCTTCGGACCGCACCGGAGGCGAGCAGCTCGCTTGAGAGCGTTGCGACGCAGACCGTCCAGTCAGCGGTGCCCGCGCTCGAGGAGCAGCTGCCCGCCAATCGTGGGCTGCGCCCCGCGCGCGGCCTCGCGCGAGCGCTGTATCCGGTGCTCTACGGACAGCCACTGCGCTGGCTCGACTCCACGCTCAACGGCATCGCGTGGCAGGCGCTCACCTGGGAGAGCGTGGTGTGGGACAGCGTCGCGTGGGACAACTTCGATTGGGAGAGCGTCGCCTGGGACAGCGTCGCTTGGGACAGCGTGGCCTGGGACAGCGTCGCCTGGGACAGCGTCGCGTGGGATAGCGTCGCGTGGGACAGCGTGGCCTGGGACAGCGTCGCCTGGGACTAGCTCGCGCTCGACTGACACTGTGCAGACAGGCCGAGCGGTGAGGGCTCCTCTTTAGACTCGCGCAATGGCCCGGATCACCGACCTCCTTGCAGCCGGGCAGACCTTCTCGTTCGAGTTCTTTCCGCCGAAGGACGAAGCAGAGCAGCGGCTGCTGACGCGCACCATCGCGGATCTGCAGCCGCTGCGGCCATCGTTCGTCTCGGTCACCTATCGCGGAGGCCGGATCTCGCGGGAGCGGACCACCCGTGTGGTCATCGACCTGCTTCGCACCACCGACCTCACGCCGATGCCGCACCTCACCTGTGTGGCGCATCCGCGCTTCGAGCTCGGTGAGATCATCGGCGGCTTCCGTGCGGCCGGTCTCGAGAACCTCCTCGCGCTCGGAGGCGATCCGCTTCCCAAAGAGGAGTCATACAAAGAGCTCGAGTACGCCTCGGAGCTGGTCGAGCTCGCCCGGCGTCTTGGCTTCCACTCGATCGGCGTCGCCGCGCATCCCGCCGGGCACCCGCGGTCGCCCGATCTCGCGTCGGATCGGGTGCATCTCGCGCTGAAGATGGGCCTGGCCGACTTCGCGATCACGCAGTTCTTCTTCAAGCTCGAGGAGTACGAGCGCCTTCGCGATCAGATGGCCGCGCTCGGGATCACGAAGCCGATCCTCGCGGGGATCATGCCGATCACATCCCTCGTCTCGGTGCAGCGCATGGCGCAGCTTTCGGGCTACGCCGTGCCGGACGACATCGTTCGGCGGATCGAGGCGGGTGGGGATGACCGTGACGAGGTCCGCAAGCGCGGCATCGAGGTCGCCACCGAGCTTTGTCGCGATCTCATCGAAGCCGGCGTGCCGGGACTCCATTTCTATACGCTCAACTTTTCCAAGGCGACTCGCGAGATCTATGGCAAGCTCGGATTGGTCAAGACGTAGAGATCGCGTTCGAGGAGGATCAGAGTCGATGCCTCAGGCGGTCTGGACCGGCAGCATCAGCTTCGGGCTCGTAGTCATCCCGGTACGGCTCTATCCAGCGACCGAGCCGAAAGACGTGCGTTTCCACCTCTATGACCGTCGCACCGGGAAGCGCGTGCGCTACGAGCGCGTCACTCGCGCGGACGATCCGGTGACGTTCACACCGGAGCCGCAGTGGAGCGACGACGCCCGCGATGAGCGGGACGCGCCCCGCGTTGAGAGGGACGATGCCGGAGCCACCCCGACGCGCGGGGATGCCGCGGACGCTCGCGGCCCCGGACGCCCCGAGATCCGGACGGACTGGCGGCGCGAGTCACCGAGCGCGAACGTCGGGAGCGACGACATCGTGCGGGGGATCGAGCTGCCCGAGGGCGACCTGGTGACCGTGAGCGACGAGGAGCTCGCGGCGGTCGCGCCGGAGAGGAGCCGAACGATCGACATCGAGGAGTTCGTCGATCTCGCGGACATCGATCCCGTCTT
>DATEDV010000161.1:0-8370 GCA_035281485.1 Candidatus Limnocylindria bacterium
GATGCGACCCGGCATCTGGCGCACGAGCCCCTCCCGGCACGCGAAGATCCCGAGATGTGGCCCGCCGTACGACATCGCGATCCCGAGCGGCTGGCCCTCGCCGACCGCGATGTCGACGCCGAGGGCGCCGGGCGGCTCGAGGAGCGCGTTCGGATGCGGCTCCGTGACCTGCACGCAGAGCCCGCCGGCCGCGTGCGCCGCGTCCGCGATCGCGCGGACGTCGACCAGCGTCCCGAACGCGTCGGGATGCTGGACGATGAGGCACGCCGCGCCCTCGGCCGACGCCGCGAGCTTTGACGTCGGCACCTCCACGATCTCGAGATCCGGTCCGCGCGCGTACGTGCGCAGCGTGCGCCGATACGTGAAGTCGACCTCGGTCGCGACGACGACGCGCTTGCGGCCCGTGACGCGCACCGCCATGAACGCGGCCTCCGCGGTCGCGGAGCCGCCGTCGTACATGGACGAGTTCACGACGTCCATCGCGAGGAGCTCGGCCATGAGCGACTGGTATTCGAAGACCGCCTGCAGCGTGCCCTGGCTCACCTCGGGCTGGTACGGCGTGTACGCCGTGAGAAATTCCCCGCGGAGCGCCAGCACCGGCACGGCGGCCGGGATGTAGCGCCGCTGGATCGCGCCGCCGATGAAGAAGGGTCCCGCGCCGGCGGTCGTGTTCTTTCGCGCGAGCTCCTCGAGGTGCGCCTGCACCTCCATCTCCGAGAGGCCGGGACCGATTCCGAGCTTGGGATGGCGCGCGTCCTTCGGGATCGCACCGAGCAGCTCGTCGATGTCGCGCACGCCGATGCGGTCCAGCATCGCGGCGCGGTCGGCCTCGGTGTGCGGCGAGTAGGGGTTCTTCCCCACCTCAGTCCCCGCCGGCGCCGGCCGTCTCGCCGATGTGCGTGCGGTAGTCCTGCGCCGAGAGGAGCTTGGAGAGCTCGCCCTTGTCGGCGAGCTTCACCTTCACCATCCAGCCCTGCTCGTACGGAGAGGTGTTCACGAGCTCGGGCTTCTCGATGACCTTCACGTTTCGCTCGACGACCTCGCCGGAGATCGGGCTGTAAATGTCCGACGCGGCCTTCACCGACTCGACGACACCCAGGCTCGCGAACTGTCGGACGCTGGCGTTCTTCTCCGGAAGCTCGACGAAGACCACGTCGCCCAGCTGCTCCTGCGCGAAGTGCGTGATGCCGATCGTCGCGGTGTCGCCGTCGAGGCGCACCCACTCGTGCTCTTTCGAATAGCGCAGGTCGTCGGGAACGCTGCTCACGTGGCCCTCCTGTAGAAGGGAGTCTTCACTACCGTAGCGGGAACGTCCTTGTCGCGGATGCGGACGGCAAGGGCGGTGCCGACCTTGGACAGCTCGGTGGGAACGTACGCGAGTGCGATGTTCTGGGCCACCGTCGGACCGTAGGTCCCGCTCGTGACCTGTCCCACGACCCGGCCGTCCGACGTCACGTCGTGGCCATGGCGCGCGACCCCGCCCTCCACCACCAGGCCGGCGATCTTGCGCTTCGGCCCGTCGGCCTTCTGCTTCGCGATCGCGTCGCGGCCGACGAAGTCCTTGTCGAGCTTGCAGGTCCAGCCGAGGCCTGCCTCGATCGGGCCGGTCGTCTCGTCGATGTCATTGCCGTACAGCGAGAAGCGCGCCTCGAGCCGAAGCGTGTCGCGCGCGCCGAGACCGATCGGCACGAGCCCGTCACCGCGGCCAGCCTCGAGGAGCGCCTGCCACACGCGCACCGCGTCGTCGTTCGCGACGAACACCTCGAAGCCGTCCTCGCCGGTGTAGCCGGTGCGTGCGACGGTCGCGTCGACACCGGCGGCGCGCGCGGATTTGACGCCGAACGGCGGCAGCGCGGCCACGCTCCCGCCGGCGAGCCGCACGAGGATGTCCGCCGCGCGCGGCCCCTGGATCGCGATGAGCGCCGTCTGCGTCGATCGATCGGCGAACGTGACGTTCTTCGGCAGGTGCTTGCGGACGTGCGCCTCGTCCTTCTCGATGTTCGCCGCGTTCACGACCATCAGCACGTGCTGGGGACCGGTGCGGTAGGAGATCACGTCGTCGACGATGGTGCCGCGCTCGTTGCACAGCAGACCGTAGCGGGCCTGGCCGGGCTCGAGACCCGCGATGTCGCTGGAAACGAGCCGGTCGACCGCGGCCAGCGCCCCCGGCCCATCGAAGTGGAACTCGCCCATGTGCGAGAGGTCGAAGAGCCCGGCCGCCTCGCGGACGGCGCGATGCTCCGCGACGATGCCGGTGTACTGGATCGGCATCTCGTAGCCGGCGAATGGCACCATGCGCGCGCCGAGCGATCGATGTTCCTCGTACAGCGGCGTCCGCCGCAGGGCCGCGTCCGTCGTCATGCCGCCGGCCGCGCGGCCTCGAGCGCGCGGTCGAGCATCTCGCGGTAGGTCTCGTACGACAGCATGCGGCGGGCGTCGCGTGCCGAGACCCAACGAACGTCGTCGTACTCGTGGTCGTGATCCGCGACGTCACCGCCCTCCGCTCGCATGAGGAAGAAATGCACGAACTTGTGGACGCGCTCGCCGGGCACCGCGAACCAGTAGTCGGTCACGCCGATGGGGGCGACGATGCTCACCGCGAGACCGGTCTCCTCGCGCACCTCGCGCACGGCGGTCTCCTCGAGCGACTCGCCCGCGTCGGGCGTGCCCTTCGGGAAGACCCAGGTGCCGTCGCTGGTGCGTCCGGTGAGCACGACCTCGGCATCGTCGCCGGTGCCGCGCATCACCACCCCGCCCGCGGCGGTGGCGGTGCGCACTCTCGTCGGGCGGCGCGAACGTGTGGAGGGCATCGGATCACAACAGGCGCGTGCCGTTGATCACGAGCGCGAAGCTGCAGTGGAGGAACTCGGCGGCGCGCCGCGACAGCATCATGCGCGAGAGGAAGATCTCGAAGTACTCCATGAGCGGCGCGACCTCGGTGTCGATGGTGAGCTCCAGGGTGATGAGCTTCTCCTTGCGACTCACCTTCACCTCGGCGGACGTCGCCGCGTAATTGACCCGGTCGTGGATGTCGAACGACGTCGTCTTGGGGTTGCGCACGCGGCTGCGGTGGACGTCGCTCTTGTCGGCGATGATCACGGCCGCGGAGACCGCGCTCACCGGGAGGCCGCCCTCGGACTCCTCGTGGTTGGCGATCGCGCCCATGATCGTCGCGACGTCCTCGAGGGCGAACCCAAGATCGACGAGGATGTCGTGCGCGAGGAGCGCGCCGGTCTGTCCGTGATTCTCGCGCGTGATGACGTTCCCGATGTCGTGCAGATATGCCGCGACAGCCGCCACCTCGCACCGGCGCGCGTCGTGACCCAGCGACTTCAGGATGAAGCGCGCGCCGTCGGCCGAGGTGTTGGCGTGCCGCTCGCCGTGCTCGGTGTAACCGATGGCGCCGGTCTGCTGGTTAGCGGAGCGGATGTAGGTCTTGACCCGGGGATCGGCCTTCACGGTGTCGAGCGTCGGACCCTCACGCTTCGCTTCAGCCGTCGTCCGAGTCTTCGTCTCGGCCCGATGGACCTTCTTCTGCTCATCCGGCGCGACGGTGTCGTCCGGTCGTGGTGCGGCGGCGGCTTCACGCATGACGCAACTCTAGCGTCAGCGGCTCATGCCTCCATCCGGAGATCTTCGAGGTCAAGGTCACGCTCGATACGGCGCAGCACGTCGTCGGCGATGACGCCACGGTCGTGCAGATCTAGGGCCGCGCGCCGCTCGGCGTCGATGACCTCGCGTCGGATCAGGCCGTGCTCCAGGAGCTCCTGCTCGGCCGCGTCGCCGTCCTCGTGATGCATCTCGTCGTGGCGCGCGCGGTGCGTATAGCGATCCCGCAGCTGATCGATGAGCTCGAGGTGACCCGGCCATTGCGCGCGCAGCTCCTCGATCCGCGCGAGCGCCGCCTCGGTGGTGAGCCCGCGCGCATGCGCCTCGTCGTGCGATGCGTCCCCGTCGTCCGACACGTGCAGCTTCTTGATGACGAGCGGCAGGGTCAGACCCTGACCGACCAGCGTCACGAGGATCACGGCGAACACGACGAAGAGGATGAGGTCACGCTCCGGGAAGCCGATCGGGAGCGCGAGCGCCGCCGCGAGCGACACGACTCCGCGCAGACCCGACCACCCGACGACGAAGATGCCCTGCCAGGGCAGGTTCGGATCGCGGCGTCCGACCGCGGGGATGAGCCGCGGCAGATATGTCGCCGGGTAGACCCAAACGAACCGCGCAAGGATCACCGCGGCGGCGACGGCCGCGGTGACGGCGATGACGCGCGAGAGCTCCTCGGTGAGGCCGCGCACGACGCTCGGCAGCTGAAGACCGATGAGCATGAAGACGAGGCCGTTCAGGACGAAGAGCAGCATCTGCCACGCACCGGTCGCGACCACGCGGACGTCCGACGACGAGCGGCGTGTGGCCCGTCGAGCCAGAAGGCCGCCGACCACCGTCGCAAGCACGCCGGATACACCGATCGTCTCCGCGCCGATGTACGCGACATAGGGAGCGAGCAGCGTGATGGTCACGGCGATCGCCGTGTCGGCGATCCGCGCGAGCAGCCACTCGCTGACGGATCCGATCAACAGTCCGACGGCGATCCCGCCAACGAGGACAACGACGAACGAGGCGCCCGCCTCGATCAGGGAGAACGTGCCGGCCGCGGCCGCACCCACCGCGAATCGGAGCATGACGAGCGCGGTCGCGTCGTTCACCAGGCTCTCGCCTTCGAGGATCGAAACGATCCGGCGCGGGACGCCTACGCGTTGGAAGATGGCGGTCGCGGCGACCGCGTTGGGCGGTGCGACGATCGCACCGAGCGCGAACGCGCCCGCCCAACCGAGGGACGGCATGAAGGTGTGCGCGACGACGGCGACCACGGCGGCGGTGAAGATCACGAGACCGAACGCGAGCAGGACGATCGGCCGGAGGTTCGCCTTGAACTCGCGCAGCGACGTGAAGTAGCCGCCGGCGAACAGCAGCGGCGGCAGGAACACGAAGAACACGATCTCGGGCGGGAGCTCGAACTCCGGCAATGCGGGGATCCCGCTGAGGAGGAGACCGCCGAGGACCATCACGATCGGATAGGGCACCGTGAGGCGCCGCGCGACCACGGTCAGGGCGGTGACGAGGACCAGTAATAGAAGGACGAGCTCGATCTCGTGCATGAGCGCTATCGCTCGTACGCCTTCTGCAGCCTCTCCGCGACCTGCTGCAGCCAGCGCAGCTCGGTCAGACCCGCGCGTGCGACGACCATCCCACGCGTGAACGCGAGCCAGGGCTTGAGTGTTCCCGTGACGAGGCCGAGCCACGTGGCACTTGTCGCGTCCACCTTGGGACCTTTGCCCTTGATGTCGGCGGCCTCGGCGTGCAGGCGTCCGTCGCCGGCCTGGAACTCGATGGCCTCCTGCGTGTCGGTGAAGCGCAGCAGTGCGCGGCCCGCGGGCACGTCCTTCAGATTCGTTCGCACCCGCTCGTCCTCCGCCGCCGCGGCGAGGATCGCGAGCACCGCGTCACGGACGTGCTGCGGGTTCGGCGGCGACGTCGACGCGACGCGCGCCGCTTGGATCGCCTCCTCGAGCTTGCTCACGCGAGCTTCAGGTCGCTGCGCACGTTGACCGGCGTCTCCGTACCGCGATCCCGCATGACGTAGAAGGCGGCCGCGCCGATCATCGCGCCGTTGTCCGTGCAGAGGCGCGGCGGCGGCACGCGCAGCGGGTGCCCGATGCGCTTCTGGATCTCCGCGCGGAGCGCGAGGTTCGCCGCGACCCCGCCACCGAGGAGCACGGTCTCGACGGAGTGCTCCGCGGCAGCGCGCGCGGTCTTCTCGGCGAGGATCTCGGTGATCGCCTTCTGGAAGGACGCCGCGACATCGGCGACGGGAACCTCGCCCTTCGCCTCGAGCGAACGCACCAGGCGCAGCACCGCGGTCTTGAGACCGGAGAAGGAGAAGTCGTAGCGATCCGCGAGGGCGGCGCGCGGCAGCGGGAACGCGCTCGCGTCGCCCTCCTTCGCGGCGCGCTCGACGACGGGGCCGCCGGGGAAGCCCAACCCAAGGAGCCGCGCGACCTTGTCGAACGCCTCGCCCGCGGCATCGTCGATCGTGCGGCCGAGCGGGCGGAACCGTCGGTGCCCCTCCATGAGGACGAGATCGCTGTGCGCGCCGCTCACGATGAGCACGACGGCGGGGATCTCGGGCTCCGGGGTCGGCGTGTCGCCCTCATACAGCCAGTTCGCGTAGACGTGTCCTTCGAGGTGGTTCACGCCGATGAACGGCAGGCCCGCGGCCAGAGCGAGCCCCCGCCCGTAGTTCGCGCCGACGAGGAGACATCCGACCAGACCCGGGCCGACGGTCGCCGCGACGGCGTCGACCGCGCGCAGCTCGACGCCGGCGTCGTTCAGCGCGCGCTGCGTGATGCCGTCGAGCGCGCGCAGATGCTCGCGTGCCGCGACCTCCGGGACGATGCCGCCGGTGTCCTGATGCGCGAGCTGCGAGGCGACGATGTTCGAGACGATGCGACGTCCGTCGTCGACGACCGCGACCCCCGTCTCGTCGCACGACGTCTCGATCGCCAGGATGCGCATTACTTGTCTTCGAGTTCGGAGCGGAGCTTCGCGATCCGATCGCGCACCGCACGGTCGCGCAGGCGGTCGGTCCACATGATGATCGCGTCCTCGTTGTTGTCGCTGTAGTAGCGGCGACGGATGCCTGCCGCGTGGAACCCGTACTTCTCGTAGAGCCGCTGCGCCGGGAAGTTCGACGCGCGCACCTCGAGGGTGAGCCACTCGGCCTTGAGCTCGGTGGCCATGTCGAAGAGCCGCACCAGCATCCGTTCGCCGATCTTGCGGCGACGGCGTTCCGGGAGCACGGCGAAGGTCGTGATGTGCGCCTCGTCGAGCGCGAGCCAGAGACCGGCGTACGCGATGATGCGGTCGCCCTCGCGCGCGACGATGTAGTGCGCGTTCTTGTTCTGCGTGAGCTCGTGCCGGAACGCGTTCGCCGGCCACGGGACCGGGAACGACGCGTTCTCCACCACCTGCACCGCCGGGATGTCGTCCGCGGTCATGTCCTCGATGACGATCGGGAACGTGGCGACCATGTCTCTAGTGTCGCGTTCCGGGACGTCGTTGGCGATGCACGGCGCTCAGTGTCGCTTCGGCAGGCCGAGCGCGACATCATCGGTCGGAGGCGGCCCGAACGGCTGGTCGAGCGACGTCCGGATGGCAGGCTGCTTCACGTAGATCGGCTCGATGTCGCCCAGCTTCTGCTGCGGCGAGCTCTCCAGCGCGAGCCAGCCGAGCTCGGCGAGGTAACCGGCGCGCCGCATGCGCGAGGCCGGCGACGCGAACAGCGCATTCGGGCCCAGCAGATCGCGGAGGGTCTGCTCGGTCTCGGAGCTGATCTCGCCGACGAACAGCGTGTGCGAGCCGATCTGCCGGCAGATCTCCGGAAGCGTCGCCGCGATGAACGGCGAGCGCCGTTCCCAGCGTCGATTCCGGTCCTGGTAGAAGGCGGCGTAGAACTCGTCGCGTCCGGCCGGCAGGAGCGGACACGTCCGCTGCTTCGAGGCGGCGTGCGGATAGGCGAGCACGTCCAGCGTCGAGACGCCGATCATCGCGGCGCCGGCGCCCCGCGCGATGCCCTGCGCCGCCGCGATCGCGATGCGCAGACCCGTGAACGAGCCGGGTCCCGTCGCGACCGCCACCTTGTCGATCGAGGCCAGCGTGATGCGCGTGCGCGCGAGGAGGCGGTCGATCGTCGGGAACAGCTCGTCGCCGTGCCGCCGGTGCGCGTGCCAGGTCTCCTCCGCGAGCACGTCCTGCCCGTCGTAGAGCGCGACCGAGGCCCACTCGGTCGAGGTGTCAAGCGCCAAGAGAGTCACGGAAACCCTCCAGGAGCTCTATCGAGCGACGGCCGGTGGCGCGCAGCGCGACCGACCGCTTCGTGTCGGCGATGTGACCGAGATGCACGTCGAGGCGATCGGACGGGAGTCCCTCGCCCGCGCGGTCGGGCCACTCGATGACCGTCACGCCGCCGGCGTCCAGCGTTTCTTCCCAGCCGGTCGTGCCGAGATCCTTGCCCTCGAGCCGGTAGAGGTCGAGGTGGTACAGCGGCAGCCTTCCGCCGAAGTGCTCGTGGAGGATGACGAACGTCGGACTCGAGATGTCGGACGCGTCGAGGCCGAGCCCCGTCGCGATCCCCTTCGCGAGCACGGTCTTGCCGGCGCCGAGCTCACCCCACAGCGCCACGACGTCGCCCGGTCGCGCGAGGCGCGCGAGACGCTCGCCGACGCGCTCGGTGTGAAGCGACGAGTGGCTCACGAGCTCCACGGCCTGTCCCGGGCTAAGCGGGACGCCCCGCCGCTCCGCGCTCGA
>DATEDV010000162.1:0-5051 GCA_035281485.1 Candidatus Limnocylindria bacterium
TGGTGCGGGTCAGGGAAGAAATTCAAGAAATGTCATGGACGCTAGAGCGGCGACGCCGCGGGTGACACGGCGAGTCGGGTTCTCGCGAGCGAGAGTTGAGCCCGCGGTACGAGAGGACGACTTAGAAGTGGGCGGAGCGGGCGAGTTTCGAGCGAGCGAGGACCCCGAGCTGCGGCAGGACCCGCGACAGCGCTCGCGCACCAGCGTGCCGTGATCGAGATCCCTTTCGATCCCAACATCCACATCGGACCGCTCGCGATCGCGTGGCACGGCGTCTTCACCGCCGTCGGCATCCTGTTCGGCGTGTGGCTTCCGCTCCGTCTCGTCCGCGGCCGCTTCACGGAGGAGGACGCGACCTCGGTCGCCACGTGGGGCGTCGTATTCGGCATCATCGGCGCGCGGATCGTGCACGTCATCGATCAGTGGCAGTACTACCTCGCCAATCCGCTGCAGATCCTCCTCATCTGGACCGGCGGCATCGCGGTGTGGGGCGCCGCCATCGGCGGAGTGCTGGGCGGCCTGTTCATCGCCATCCGCCGTGGGCTGCCTATCGGCTTCGGCGCCGACGCGGCGGCGCCAGGCATCCTCCTCGGCTTCGCCATCGGCCGGATCGGCGACATCATCAATGGCGAGCACTGGGCGACGGCGTGCCAGGCCCCGCTGGGTCTCTGCGTGGGGTTCACGCATCCCGACACGCTCGGGCAGCCCGGGCCGGTCCACCTGGTCGTGGCGTACGACATGGTGTGGAACCTTCTCGGCGTCGCCGGCGCGCTCCTGCTGCGCGGACGCGGCTTCCGGGATGGGCTCATCTTCTGGCTCGCGGCGGCCTGGTACGCGATCGGCCGCTTCATGCTCGGGTTCCTGCGCATCGGTGAACCGCAGTACGCCTTCGCGCTGCGCGAGGATCAGGTGATCGGGATCCTCGTGCTCGCGGCCGCGATCCCGATGATCGCCCGGCTCGCGACCCGTCGCACGAACAGGGAGATGGCGCCAGCCTGATCGAGATCCCGTTCGACCCCGACCTGGTGATCGGGTCCACCCGGATGGCCTGGCATTCCATCTTCTCGTTCGTCGGGATGCTCGTCGGCAGCTTCGTAGCTATCCGCTGCGCGCGCTATCTCGTGCGCGACGAGCGCATCTATCCGTTCGCGATCGCGGTCGTGATCGGAGGGCTCATCGGAGCGCGCATCGCTCACGTCAGCGACAACTGGTCGCTGTACCAGGGCGATCCCATCAAGGCGCTGCAGTTCTGGGGCGGCGGGATCGGCACGATGGGCGCGCCCCTCGGCGCGAGCGTCGCGGGGTATCTCGCCGCGCGCCGGCTGCGCCTCCCGATGGGCTTCATGTTCGACATCAGTGTCGTCGGCATCGCCATCGGGGAGGCGATCGGTCGGATCGGCGACATCATCAACGGCGAGCACCACGCCGTCCCCTGCGAGGGACTGGCCTGGTGTGTCCGCTACACGCACCCGGACACGCTCGGTCAGAGCAGCTCGGTGCATCCGACCGGGCTCTACGACGGGCTGTTGATGCTGGGGATCTTCGTCGCCCTGTATCTGTACTGGCGGCGCGTCCGCGGCCGGCCGCCCGAGGGCCGGGTCTGGCTCGCTTACCTGCTGCTCCTGGGCGGCGGCCGGTTCCTCCTCTCCTACCTGCGGATCGACCCGCTCTGGCTCGACGGACTGCAGCAGGCCCAGGTCCTCGGTCTGGTCTATTTGTTCGCTGGAGCGGTCACTTTGCCCCTTCTGGAGCGCCGGGCCGCTCGGCTACGAACAGGGCCGCGAGCACAAAATGGGGAAAAACCCCTTCTCAAGGCGGTGTCAGACCGGTAAACTCGCGTACGGAAAGCGGCACACAGCCGCTGTGGGGAGCCTCATGAAAGAGTGGATCGTCTGCGAGGACAACTGCCTCAAGTGTTCCTACGGCGCCACCCTCGACTGCGACGGGGACTGCCCGCGATGCCCGCGTAACACCTACTGCCCCTGTGTGACCTTCGTCAGCTTCGCGGCAGGCAAGCTGGCACCGGTCGCCCAGCCCGTCACCACCACCTTCGAACGACCCCGCAAGCGCTGAAGCCTGGTGACGTTCGACCCGGCGGCGCTCGCCGCATTGCGCGAGCGTATCGACCGCATGGCGGTGTTCCTTTGACCTTCCAGCTCTCCGCAGTGAGGTATCGCGGCTAGAGGCGGACTCCTCCGCGCCCGATCTCTGGAACGATCGTCAGCGCGCGCAGCAGGTCATGAAGCGTCTCGGTCTGGTCCGATCGAAGCTCGAACGCTGGGACGCGTTCCGCGAGCGCGCCGCCGATCTCGCCGAGCTCGCGTCCATGGCTGAGGATCCGGCGCTGGGCGCGGAGCTCGGCCGGGAGCTCGAACAGCTCGCGACCGAGGTCGACACGGCCTCGCTCGAAGCCCAGCTCGGCGGTCCCTATGACGATCGTGACGCCGTCGTCGCGATCTCGGCCGGCGTCGGTGGGACCGACGCCGCCGACTGGGCACAGATGCTCGTGCGCATGTACGTGCGGTGGGCCGAGCGGCACGGACTGCGCGCGGACATCGTCGAGACCACCCCTGGGGAAGAGGCCGGGATCCGCAGCGCGACGCTCACGGTGGAGGGTCCCTACGCGTACGGGTATCTCAAGACGGAGCGCGGCACGCACCGTCTGGTGCGCATCTCTCCGTTCGACTTCCAGAAGCGCCGACAGACCTCATTCGCGCTCGTCGACCCGACTCCGCAGATCGAGAGCGACGCCGAGATCGAGGTCCGAGCCGAGGACCTCAAGATCGACACGTACCGCGCGACCGGCGCCGGGGGTCAGAACGTGAACAAGACGGAGACCGCGGTGCGCATCACGCACCTGCCGACGAACATCGTGGTCTCGTGCCAGAACGAGCGTTCGCAGCTCCAGAACCGCGAGACCGCGATGCGCATCCTGAAGGCGCGGCTGCTCGAGAAACGGGTGCTCGAACAGGAAGCCGAGCAGGCACGCGAGCGCGGCGAGATGCGCTCGGCCGACTGGGGGAGCCAGATCCGCTCGTACGTCCTGCACCCCTACACGCTGGTGAAGGACCACCGCACGGGCGTCGAGGTGGGCGATCCGACGCGCGTCCTCGACGGCGACATCGACGCGTTCATCGAGGCCGCCCTCTCGAAGCCCGCCGGGGGTGGCACACCGCCTGCTCAGGACGGCCCGTAACCTCATGGGCGCCGAGGGCGTACCCGCGTGGAGGTAACGATATGGTCAGTGCGAAGGACCTGCGCGACGTTTTCGAAGAGATCCGCAGTGAGGCGGGCAAGCGGGCGTCCGATCTGGTGAGCGACGCCAAGAAGCAGGATCTCCGGATGCCGGAGATCGTGCGCCACGACCACACCCCGGGCATCGTGTGGCTGGGGCTCGGTCTGGTCCTCGGTGCGGTCGTCGGCATGGCGATCGCGCTCGTCGCGGCGCCGTATCCCGGCGTCGAGACCCGCCGTCGCCTGGGGCAGCAGGTCGACAAGATCAAGCGCCAGGGCGAGGAGCAGTTCGACCAGATCCGCACGGCGAACACCGGCAACGGCGGCGCGGCCTACACGACGCCGACGCCGGCGTACGACCGCACACCGCTCAAGTAGCGGTCGCGGCCAAGGTGGCGCGTCCCCGCGAGCCTCGCGGCTAGGACGCGTCACCCTCGCGGCCCTCGGCGTACATCGCCTTCGCCAGCTCGATGAGCCTCTCGCGTGTGTTCAGCTGCGGTTCATCGATCACGCGGTCGAACAGCGCGTTCAGGATCTGCCCCACCTTCGGCCCACGCGGGATGTCGAGCTCGCGCATGATGTCGTTCCCGTCGATCTTCAGGTCGCGCAGGGAGAACGCGTTCGCCGCGGCGATCTCCTCCTGCACCCGCAGCCACAGCGCCTCGAGCGCGTGCATGCGCGGCGAGCGCGCCCCGCTGCCGATATTGTCGGCTCGCCGCAGCGCGAACAGCGCAGGGATGTACTCGAGGCCGACCTTGCGGATGAAGCGCCGGACGGCCGAGCCGGTCCAGTGCGTCTCGTACCAGAACATGTGATGGCGGATGAGGTGCGTGACCTCCGCCACCGTCTCCTTCTCGAACTTCCAGCGACGCAGTATCTGGCGCGCCTTCACCTCGCCCACGAACTCGTGCTGGTGGAAGTGCCCATCCGAGAACGTGTCGGGCTTGCCGATGTCGTGGAACAGCCCGGCGAGGCGCAGCACGAGGTCGTTCGCGGGCGTCGCATCGACCGTCGCGAGCGAGTGGTCGAACACGTTCTGCGCCGCGAACTTCTCCTGCGGCGTGTCGCGGCAGGCCTCGAGCTCGGGGCACAGGACGGCGAGCAGCCCGACGTCGGACAGCATCCGGAACGCGATCGACGGCCGCGGCGCGCCCATGATCTTGGTGATCTCCTGGTTGATGCGCTCGCCGGACAGCGTCTCCGCGAGGTGCGCGTTGCGGCGGATCGCCTGCGCCGTCGGCTCGTCGATGCGCATGTCGAGCAGCGTCGCGAAGCGCACTGCACGCAGCATCCGCAGTGCGTCCTCGCGGAAACGCTCGTCGGGCTCGCCGACCGCGCGCAGAACGCGCGATGCCAGGTCCCGCTGGCCGCCGAACGGGTCGACGAGCTCGCCCGGCGTCCCGTTGTTGCCCGGTCGCCAGGCCATCGCGTTCATCGTGAAGTCCCGGCGTGACAGGTCGTCGACGAGCGAGCTGGTGAAGGCGACGTGATCCGGCCGGCGATGGTCGCTGTATCCGGCCTCGACGCGGTAGGTCGTGACCTCCACCTCGTGGTCTCCGGACCGCACGATGACCGTCCCGAAGCGGTTCGTGTACAGGCTCCTCGCGAATAGCTTCTGGATCTGCTCCGGCGTCGCGTCGGTCGCGACGTCCCAGTCCTTCGGGTCCACGCCTCGGATCGCGTCGCGCACGCAGCCGCCGACGACGTACGCGTCGTGACCGGCCCCGTTCAGCTTCGCGACGACGCGCTCGACGTCCTTTGGGACGCGCAACTGGGCGATCTGTGCCACGTCGTCAGTCTATTGACGACCTCGCCGC
>DATEDV010000163.1:0-5186 GCA_035281485.1 Candidatus Limnocylindria bacterium
TATGTGCATCGTCTTCGCGGCCACCTACCCGCAACGCGCGCGTGCTCTCATCACATACGGGGGCTTCGCCAAGCGGCTGCGGAGCGAGGACTATCCCTGGGCGCCGGACCCGCAAAAGCGGATGGCATATGGCGATCGCCTGGAGCGCGAGGGATGGAGCATCTGGAGCGACGCGGACTTTGACTATTACGCCCCGAGCCTCGCCGGCGACGGGGCAATGGCACGATGGTTCGCTGCATATGTCCGCCGGAGCGCGTCACCCGGAGCCGCGGCTCAGCTGCTCCGCATGAACACGTTCGTTGACGTGCGTGCGGTGCTTCCCCAGGTACGCGTGCCCACGCTGGTGCTTCAGGCAGTGGGTGATCGCGACGTGGACGTACGGGACGGTCGCTATCTTGCCGAGCACATCCCCGGCGCGAAGTACGTTGAGCTTCCCAGCGGCGACCACATGTGGTGGGTGTCACACCAGGACCAGATCCTCGGTGAGGTCCAGGAGTTCTTGACCGGGACACGACCGACGATCGACGCCGACCGGTTCCTCGCGACCACGCTCTTCACCGACATCGTCGGTGGGACGGCCATCGC
Organism: Candidatus Limnocylindria bacterium; assembly: GCA_035281485.1. Lineage (GTDB taxonomy): Bacteria > Chloroflexota > Limnocylindria > P2-11E > P2-11E > CF-39. Next base: position 586 of record DATEDV010000163.1, read on the forward strand.
CGCGGAGATGGGCGATCGGCGTTGGCGCGAGATGATCGAGCGCCACCACGCGATCATCCGCGAGGAGCTGAGGCGCTATCGGGGCGTCGAGCAGGACACGGCGGGCGACGGCTTCTACGCCACCTTCGACGGTCCTGCGCGCGCTGTGCGGTGCGGGCTTGCCGCTCGAGATCGTTTACGCGAGCTCGGCCTGCAGATCCGTGCCGGGACTCACACCGGCGAGTGCCAGCAGATGGCGGGCAAGGTCGGTGGCATCGCGACCATCATCGGCGCACGGATCCGTGAGCTTGCTGCGCCGGGCGAGGTCCTTGCGTCCGCGACCGTGCGCGACCTGACTGCGGGCTCGGGCCTGCGCTTCGACGACCGCGGCACGCACCGCCTAAAAGGCGTGCCGGGCGAGTGGCGAGTGTTCGCCGCCGCGTAATGAGTGGATTCGTCGGGCTCTTCGTGGGGTCGCGTTGCGAGTCGATCAAGGTTTGAGGCAATGTGATGACATGCGGCGACCCACTCTATTTCTGACGGTTGGTTTGCCCGGCACCGGCAAGACCACTGCCGCGCGCCTCATCGAAGAGGAGCACAGTGCCATTCGCCTGACCAAAGACGAGTGGATGAAGGCACTCTTCGGCCCAGAGAATCCACCCTCAGCGTCAGACGTGATCGAGGGTCGCCTTATCCGGTTGGCTGTGCGTTCTCTAGAGCTCGGGGCGAACGTTGTGCTGGACTTCGGGCTGTGGAGTCGCGACGAACGATCAGCCCTCAGGCAAGCGGCTGCCGATGTCGGGGCGTCGGTCGTGATGTGCTACTTCGAACTAGCTCCCGACGAACAGAGGAGCCGTCTCGATCAGCGGTTGGCCGAGATTCCTCATCAGACGTGGCCAATATCGGACGAAGATCTCGCTGAGTTCGCCGTTAAGTTCGACGTCCCTAGCGCTGCTGAGCTCGACGGGAGTGAGCCTATTGGCCAACCGCCTCAGGGCTTCGCGAACTGGGACGAGTGGACTCGACATCGATGGCCGCCATCAGTTCATTGACTGCTCGCTCTGTTCGCGGCGCGCGCGTCCACTCCTGTCGAACCTGAGGCGACGGCGGGAATCGAACCCGCGATGAAGGTTTTGCAGACCTCTGCCTTACCACTTGGCTACGTCGCCCTAGGAGGCCGAGCCGGCGAGCTTGATCGCCGAGGCGGCCGACGACGGGCGACGTGAGCGAAGCGATACGTCGCCGTCGGTACACCAAGTTTACCCGCCAAAAGACGCCGAGGCAGGCGGCGTGCATACTCCCGCCGCATGCTTCCAATCGGGGACCAGGACGAGCAGGGCGGCCTGCCGATCGTCAACCTCGTGATCATCGCGATCAACGTCCTTGTGTTCGTGCTGCTTCAGCTCCCCAGCGAGGCGTTCACCATGGCCTACAGCGCGATCCCCCTCGAGATCACGACGGGACAGGACCTCATCGGACCGACCCCGATCCAGCTCCCGGACGGCACGACGGAGACCATCGTGCACGCCGACGGCCCGGAGCCGATCTGGCTGACGCTCTTCTCGTCGATGTTCATGCACGGCGGCTGGGCCCACCTCGGCGGCAACATGCTGTTCCTGTTCATCTTCGGCGACAACCTCGAGAAGCGTCTCGGGTCGATCATGTACATCGCCTTCTACCTCGTCTGTGGCGTGATCGCCGCGTTCGCGCAGATCCTCACCAACACGCAGTCGATCATCCCAACACTCGGCGCATCGGGCGCGATCAGCGGCGTGCTCGCCGGGTACCTCGTGTACTTCCCGCAGAACCGCGTGCGCGTGCTCGTCGGCTTCCGCTACGTCACCGAGGTCCCGGCGCTCATGATGATCGGCCTCTGGGCCTTGCTGCAGCTCATCTCGGGCATCGGCGCGATCGCGGTGACCGATGAGACCGCCGGCGGCGTCGCGTACTGGGCGCATATCGGCGGGTTCGTCGCCGGCCTCGTCCTCGCGTTCGTGCTGCGCGCCTTCGGTCGCGGCCCGACGCGGCCCTTCGCGACCGCTTAGCCGCGAACGCGGCTAGAGGATACGGGCGATCCGCTCGACGTCCTCGGCGACGTCGGTACGACCGTCGAGCCGATACGCCAGCGACAGGAGGTGGCACTTCTCCTTCGCGGTGTCGCGACGCCCGAGCGCGCAGTCGACCTCGATGAGTAGACGCTGCGCTTCGCGGTCCTCGAACCCACGGGCGACGTAGTCCAGGAGCAGGTCCGAGGCCGACTGCAGCTTCCCGTGCGTCAGGAGCCGGCGCGCCGCGTCCAGCGTCGCGTCGGTGGCGCGCTTATCGCGCATGCCGATGAGGAGCGTCGCGCGCGCACCGGCAGTCGCCGCCGCCTCGAGGTCGTTGCCTTTCGGCACGAGCGCCTTCAACTCGAGCTCGAGATCGAGAGGTGGCCGGGGCGCACGAGGCGGTCGGACCGGCGTCGCGGGCGCGGCTGGCTCCGGCGTGTGGCCGTTGGGCGAGAGGCCGGCGCGGGCGAGAAGATCGATCGGACCTCCGAGGTCGACGTGGGTGACCGTGCTCGCGCCATTGAGCACGACCGTGGTCGGTGAGGCGGCCGGACGTGTCTTCGGCGCGGTCGCGTGCAGGCGGTCGGCGAATGGGTGGCTCGCGCCTGCGGGGGTTGCCGCAGCCTTGGGCGGGTCTGAGCGCGCGACGCGGGCCTCGTCGCGGAACGTCGGTGGCTCCGGCGGCATGACCGGCTCCTTCGGCGAGGCTGCCGGCCGCGGTGGCCTGGCGGACGACGCGGCCGACGGCCGGATCGCCCGTGGCTCGTGCGGGGCGGCGGCCGGTCGAAGTGCCGGAGGCTCGGGCAGCTTGGCGGCGGGCGGACGCGGCGCGTACTCCGAGCGCGCGATGATCTGGGGCACCTCGCCGGTGCGCGGGGCGGGGCCCGCCGAGCCGCCGGTCGCGGCCGCGACGCGATCCACGATCGCGCGCAGGCCGGGAAGATCGCCGAGCGTCTCGCGTCCGTAGGCGAGCTCGAGCCACGCGCGACGCGTGTCCTTCTGCGCAAGCGCGTTGTCGACGAAGCGCTCGTACTCGCGGATCGCGCTCGGCAGATCACCCTGATTCGCCAGCGCCGCGGCGAGGCGGCGGTGCGCGGCCAGATCCGAGGGCGCGATCGCCACGGCCTCGAGCAGGAGCGCGACGGCGCTCGCGCGGTCGCCCTTGTGCGCGAACTTCGCGGCGGCATCCCGCAGCGTCGTCAGCGCGCCGCCGACATCCTGCTGCGCGGCCTGGGTGCGCGCGAGCCCGCAGTACGCCTCGACGTCACCGTGCTTGGCGATGAGCTGGCGATATGCGGACTCGGCTGTCGCGGTCCGCCCGTTCTCGAGATGCTTGGCCGCGACCTCGCTCGCAGCGCGGTAGCCCTTATCGGGCTGCTTCTGTACGGTCCCGCACGCCGAGAGCTTCGAGGCGAGCTCTGCCGCGCGCTCGTCGCCCATCGCACGCGCGGCATCCATCCGCACGCGGGCGACGAGCCGGTCGAGGTGCTCGGGTGCGACGGTGTTCGCGTTAACGCCGAGCGCGTGCAGCTCGGTGGAGAGGAACGTTTGCGCGGCAGGCCCGAGGTAGCTCTTGGCCACACCGAGCAGCTGCTGCGCAAACGCGTTCAATCTTCGCCTGCGCTCGCGTCGTCGGAGAGCGCGTAGAAGCGGAGGGCGTTGAGCATGCGGTCGAACGCCGACGCGACCTCGCGCGTGATGTCGTCGCCCGAGCGCGTGTCGAAGCGGGCGTAGCGGAGATCGACGTCGCCGGTGGAGACCATCGTCGCCTCGCCGACGAGACGGCGGAGCGGTCGCACCAACGAGCGCGTGAGGAGCACGCCGATCACGAACGAGAGGAGCAGGCCGACGACCACCATGCTCACCGCGTTCGTCGTCGCGTCGTCGGCGGCCTTTGTGTACGTCGAGATCGGGACTGCCAGGATGTAGGCCCAGGGCTTCGCCGTGAGGCGCGTCACTACGCCGCGCTGCTCGGTCGCGCCCTCGCCGTACGAGAACTGCGCCGACGTCGTGATGCCACGCGGAAGCTTGTCGAGCGCGGCCTTCAAGGTCGGGAGCGGGTCGATGACGAGCTGCTCGGGCGTCTTCTGGCCGAAGCGCTTGTCTGCGACGAGCTTGGTGACCGTCGCGTCCTCGATGGGGGCGATGGGCTTGTAGATGAGCGACTCGGCCTGGTCGCGGTGCCCCTTCGTTTCCGAGACGGCGAGACGGATGCCGTAGTCGTCGACGAGGAACCCGTGCGCGCCGACGCCGACCGAGCCGGCGTCCGACTCGACGATGTCCCACACCGCCGCGAGGTTCACGCGCGTGCGCACGACCGCGAACACGACCTTCCCATCGGTGATCGGCGCCGAGAAGAAGAGCGCCGGACGGTTCGTGATGACCGAGTAGGAGGGATCGCTGATGTACGGCGTGCCCTTCAGCCCCTGGATGAAGTACTCGCGGAACTTCACGCTCGTGCCCTCGTCGCTGCGCAGAGACGCGGCGACGATCGTGCCGTTCGGGTCGACGACCGCGACGCTCTCGTACTCCGGCGCGCGCGCCGCGGCGACGACGAGCGCCTGCCGCGCAGCA
>DATEDV010000164.1:0-4566 GCA_035281485.1 Candidatus Limnocylindria bacterium
ATCGGTGAGATGAGTCTCGCGACGCAGACCAAGCTCCTGCGCGTGCTGCAGGAGCGGAAGATCGAGCGCGTCGGGTCGTCGCTCCCGATCAAGGTCGACATCCGCGTGATCTGCGCGACGAACAAAGATCTGCAGAAGCAGGTCGAGCAGAACAAGTTCCGCGACGATCTCTTCTACCGCCTCAACGTCATCAACATCCACATGCCGCCGCTGCGCGAGCGCAAAGAGGACATTCCCGCGCTCGTCGAGCACTTCCTGGCGAAGCACCGGTACAGCGCGACCGCCCAGCCGGCCGCGATCAGCGAGGAGGCGCTCAAGCGTCTCACCGAGTACGACTGGCCGGGCAACGTGCGCGAGCTCGAGAACGTCGTCGAGCGGGCGGTCGTCCTTTCGCGCGGGCAGATCATCACGAGCCGGGAGCTGCCGTTCGGCGACCACGTCGACGGCGAGCACGAGGATGAGCACGAGGACGTTTCGGCCGAGCGGTCCTTCTTCAAGAAGTCCGTATCGCAATTCGAGAAGGACCTGATCATGAAGGCGCTCAAGGACGCCGGCGGCAACCGCTCGAAGGCAGCGGAAATGCTGGGGATCTATCGGCGTCTGCTGTACGCCAAGATCAAGGAGTACGGACTCGAGGGCTTCCCGCCCAAGAGCCGCTAGCAGGAGGTCGACGTGTTCGGTGTCATCAACGCAGCGCTGCGCGCGTTCGTCGTCGGCGTGGTCGTGGGCATGCTGTTCGCGCCACGACCGGGCGTCGAGACACGCCGCATGCTGAACGAGCGGATCGCCAGCATGGTCAACCAGCTGCTCGAGATCGCTGCCCTGCCACCCATCGAGCCGACGCAGGTCGCGACGAACGGTCACCCCGAACGGCCCGCGACCAAGCGCACGCGTTCGACCGAAGGACCCGGTGCCCGCACGACGTCCTAAGGCTGTCGCCGGCGTGATCCGACTGAGCGAAGCCACCGGCTCGTCCGCGCGTGGTTGGGAGGACGCCGTTGCCGCCGCGGTGAAGAAGAGCGATGTGAGCGGCCCGGTCGGCGTCGAGGTGCAGCGCCTGTGGGCCGAGTGGGACCGCGGGAAGCTCGGCCGTTTTCACGCGACAGTGAAGGTCGCCTACCGCCAGTCGCTCAAGGCGCCCGCCCGCCGGAAGGCCTAGAGACCGGGACCTGTGGGTCCCCGCGTGCCATCTGTCTCGGTTATTGACACACCCGGTGGGGGGCCGAAGAATCTGCCTTCCGTGGCAGATCCCGAGATCCGTGACGTCCTGGGGCGCGTGCTGATCGCCAACGACGGCGAGGTCCTCTCGCGCCTGCGCCTGTCCGCGGCCGAGGCCGCGCGGGTGTGCAACGTCACACCGCGGCAGCTCATCTACTGGACCAAAAAGGGCCTGGTCACGCCCTCGTCGGACGGCGAGCACGACTACGACGTCTACGCGATGGAGAAGGTGATCCGGATCCGGCAGGCGCTCGCCAAGGGGTACTCGCTCGAGAAGGCCGCGCAGCTCGTGCAACGCGACCTCACCGCGCTGCAGTCCGATGCCAAGCGGCTCGACGAGCTGCAGCCCGAGGAGCTCGAGAGCGAGCTCCGCCGGCGGCTCGAGCGGCTCGAGCAGCGGATCGCGCTTCTCCGCCGGAACCTGCCGACCTCACTGTCCGTCGCGCGACTCCGCCGCGCCGTCGCCGAGCTCGCCCGCCTCGAGACGATCGGCGAGCTTCGCGAAGAGTCCAACGGTGACGGCGCGAAGTCCCTCGTGATGCGCCTGGGTCGAGCGGTCGACGAGCTCGAGATCCTGCTGCGCGAGGTCCACACGACCGCGTAGCCGGCACGCCGATACGCTTCGAGGGTGCCCGACCCGCTCGCCCTTCTCGCCAACGCCGCGGGCAAGGCAACACGTATCGGCCTCCAGATCGGTGGGCGTGGCGGGACCGCGTTACCCGGTCTGATCGCGCTCACCATCGACCCGGACTTCATCGCCGCTGTCGGCAGTGAGCTCTCGCACGGCGTCGTTCTCGTCTCCGGCACGAATGGGAAAACGACGACGGCGCGGATGCTCTCGGACATCGTGCGCGCGACGGGCTGGGCGCCGATCCACAACCGCTCCGGCTCGAATCTCGAGCGCGGCATCGCCGGCGCGCTGCTCGCCGACAGCAGCTGGCGCGCCGAGCCGCGCGGGGACATCGGCATGTTCGAGGTGGACGAGGCCTCGCTCCCGCGGGTGCTCGGAGGGATCGCGCCCCGCATCGTCCTCGTCACGAATCTCTTCCGCGATCAGATGGATCGTTACTTCGAGCTCGATCAGCTCGCGCGGCGCATCGGCGACGCCATCGCGAAGCTCGATCCACGCGTGACGCTCGTGCTGAACGCCGACGACCCCATCGTCGCGTGGCTCGGTCAGCGCCACGGCGGTCCGGTGGTGTATTTCGGCGTGGACGATCCCGATGTCGGCGGTCGCGTCCCGCAGGCGATCAGCGACGCCACGCGCTGCCCGCGTTGTCGGGCACCCCTGCGTTACGAACGGGTGGTCCTCGCGCACGAGGGCGACTGGTCGTGCGCGGCCTGCGGCCTCACCCGTCCGCCTCGCGACGTCGCCGCGACGCGTATCGCGCTCACGGCGGTGTCCAGCGAGATCCAGCTCCGCACCGCGGTGGCGAGCGCGTTCGATCCGGTGCGCGTACCCGTGGCCGGCCTCTACAACGCGTACAACGCGCTCGGCGCGCTCGCGGTCGCGCGGGCGCTCGACATCGCGCTGCCGACGGCCGCGCTCGCGATCGCCAACTTCCGACCCGCCTTCGGCCGCCTCGAGCAGGTCACCGTGGACGGGCGCGAGGTGCGGCTCATCCTGGTGAAGAACCCGGCGGGCTTCAACGCCGCCATCGGTGCCCTCCTGGAGACGGATCGCCGACCGCGCCTGCTCGCCGCGCTCAACGACCGCGACGCCGACGGCCGCGACGTGTCGTGGATCTGGGACGCCGACTTCGAGGCGCTGGCGCCCGCCGTCGCGCACGCGGTCGTGACCGGCATCCGCTCGCGCGATCTGGCGAACCGCTTCAAGTACGCCGGCGTGCCGCGCGACCGGATCGAGGTCGTGCAGCAGTGGGGGAGCGCGATCGATCGCGCGATCGGCGCGGCACCGCAGGGCGGCGAGGTGATCGTGCTGGCGACGTACACCGCGATGCTGGCGCTGCGCGACGAGCTCGCGCGGCGCGGCCACGTCGCGCCGTTCTGGGAAGATTGACGCGATGGATCTGCGGATCGCGCACCTGTACCCCGACCTCATGAACATCTACGGCGACCGCGGGAACGTCCTCGCCCTGGCGCAGCGCGCACGCTGGCGCGACATCGCGGTGGAGGTCCGAGCCTTCACGGCGGGCCAGGACTTTGACGCGGACTGGCCGGATCTCTGGTTCTTCGGCGGCGGACAGGATCAGGGTCAGGACATCGTCGGCGCCGACCTCGCGGGCCCCAACGGCGACGCGCTGAAGAGGTCCCTGCACGGCGGTGCCGCCGCGCTCACGATCTGCGGCGGCTATCAGCTGCTCGGTCACGAATACCTGCCCGAGAACGCGCCGGCGATCCCCGGTCTGGGCGTGCTCGACGTGCGCACGCGCGCGGGTAACGTCCGTTTCGTCGGCAATCTCGTCGCGGAGACCCCGGATGGTCCGCTGGTGGGATTCGAGAACCACAGCGGCCGAACGTATCTGGGCCCGGAGGCGAAGCCGCTCGGCACGGTCGTCGTCGGCAACGGGAACAACGGTGAGGACAAGACCGAGGGCGCCGTGCAGGGGCGCATCGTCGGCACGTACAGCCACGGCTCCTGTCTTCCGAAGAACCCGTGGCTCGCCGATCGTCTCATCGGCTGGGCGCTCGAGCGACGTCACGGCCCGCAGAAGCTCATCCCACTCGACGACCGGGAAGAGCGGGCGGCGAGCGAGCAGGCCGCGGAGGTCGCCAGGGCGCGGACCTAACGCGCGCTGGTACTGCGGTACCGACCCATCGCGTCCTTCGACAAAGCTGCGACCACTGCTGAGATGAGCCGCGATGCACGGTCGAGCGCTGGTCAGCGCGACGTTTGTGACTTGGGTCGCCCTGCCGGCCTTGACCCTGGTCGCATCGGCGGACGAGGGCCCGCCACTCCCCGGGTCGGAAGCGGGTCCTCCCCTCCGTCCGCCACTCACCGTACTGCGTGCGACCGACCGCGCGACCGGCACCACGTCATCGGGCGCCGCGCGGCGCGAGCTCATCGTGTTGGTCGGCGGGTACGCATCTGACGCGAACGACGATGTCTTCGACGAGTTGCGCGGTCGTCTGGCTGGCCAGGGGTACGAGGTCGTTCGCTTTGGCCGGGATCTCGGCACGTACGACACCTACGGCTCGGTCGACGCGAACGCGGCGCGTCTGCGCGACAGCGTTCGGTCGATCTCGACCGACTACGGCGGTGTGCATCTGGTCACGCACTCGATGGGTGGCGTGGTCGCCGATCGAGCGTTCGCGCTGGGGCTCTCCGCGAACGATGGGGTGACGACGTACGTCGCGTGGGCCGCGCCGCACCACGGATCGCAGCCC
>DATEDV010000165.1:0-3190 GCA_035281485.1 Candidatus Limnocylindria bacterium
GGGTCGAGCTCCGCCGCCGCGTGCGCCTTGATACCGAGCACGACGTCGCCGTACATCTGCACGAAGCGCCGGTAGGCGTCCCACGCGAAGCGCGGGTTCTTCGTGAGCTTCTCGAGCGCGGCCCGTGTCTCGTCGTTCAGGCCGAGGTTGAGGACGGTGTCCATCATTCCGGGCATCGACATCGCGGCACCGGAGCGGACCGATACGAGGAGCGGATTCTTCGTGTCGCCCAGACGCTTGCCCGTCGACTTCTCCACCCGGGCGAGGGCTTTCTCGACCTGATCCCAGAGCCCGGCCGGAAGCTGCTTGTCCGACGCGAAGTACGCGTTACAGGCTTCCGTGGTGATCGTGAGGCCGGGTGGCACCGGCAGACCGGCGTTCGTCATCTCCGCGATGCCCGCGCCCTTGCCGCCGAGCAGCGCGCGCATCTGCGCGTTGCCCTCGGCCTTTCCGTCGACGAAGAGATAGACCCACTTCTTCGCCTTCGCCGTGGCCTTCTTCCTCGTCGCGCTCCGGCGTGCGGGCATCGGCACCTCCCAGGGACTTGGCGATTCTCGCAGAAAGCCGACCGGAACCCGTGGCAGGCTTCGTGCTCCTCGTGACCGCAGTGCGTGCCTCTGCGGTACAGTCGCCCTCCTTGTACGAACGACCCGGGTACGGCACGCTCCTCGGCCGCGTCCGCGACAACGTGCGGCTGTACATCCGGAAGCAGCTCGAGCTGCCGCGCCAGGAGATCGCCGAGATCGTCCGGGCGAACCTGCGGGCGGCGATGTGGTTCGGCGTTGCCCTCGCGTTCGTGCTTTGCACTCTCGTCGCGCTGACCGTGACGATCATCGCCGTCATCGCCATCTGGCTGCCCCTGCCGATCGCCGCGCTGATCGTCCTCGTGCTGTTCCTGCTGCTCGCCGGACTCACGGGCTGGATCGGATACAAGAAGCTCGAGCTGCGCGGTCCGACACGGACCATCAACTCGGTGAAGGAGACGATGCGGTGGGCGAAAAGCCGTCTGCTCGGACGGAGCGCGAGCTAGCGGATCTCCGCGCGAGCATCGACGTCGATCTGCAGGAGCTGCGGACGAGGCTCCGCGAGGACGTCGATCCACGCAACCTCGTGCGGCGTCAGCCGGTAGCCGTGTTCGGCACGCTCGGCTCGCTCCTCGCCGTCGGCGGTGTCGCCATCGCGAGCGGCGTGCGCCAGCGTCGCCTGCGGCGAGCGGACACCGACCTCGACGCGATCATCGAGCGGCTGGGTGGCCGGCTCGACAAGCTCAAAGGGCGGGCGCGCAAGCGGCTGCGCGAGACGCTGCGCAAGGAGATCGCCGAGGTCGAGCAGCCACCGAAGGCGCAGCAGATGGTGTGGGAGTCAGTGAGCGGCGCGCTCACGGCCGCGCTCACGCTCATCGCGCAGCGCTTCGCGTCGCGCCTCGTGGGTGACGAGGAGCTGCCAAAGGAAGCCTGACCTATCCGCGGCGATCTCGCCGGACAGCTTCCTTGAGCTCGTCGTACGCGCGTGCCACTGCAAGCGGATCGGGGTGAAATTCCGCCGCCCGGTCGATGGGACCGCGCCGCGGGATCTGCGCGACGACGGATCGCCCCAGAGCACGCGGAATGGCTCCGCGAGCCGCAGCTGCGTGGGCTCTCCAATGAGCATCTCCACGAAGACGAGATCACGGGTGAGCCACTTATGCGCGCCCGGACCGAGCGCTTTCGACTGGGGGCTGTCGGCCGACCACAGCGCGTTGCGGCTGATGCCGTTGCGACGCCCCCAAACCGACTCGAAGAGATCCGGGGCCACGACGAGCATCAGATCGAGGTCGCTCATCTCATCAACGTCGTCCCGCGCGCAGGATCCGAGCACGATGAGCGCGCTGGCGCCGGTCAGTGCGCGACACGATCCGCTGATCGCTTCGAGAGCCGCCGCCTGTCGTCCGCCGCGCTGCCACATCCGACGCGATGATGGCAGCGCGGCGCAACAGCGCTCTGCTAGGGCGCGCCCGGATAGGGTGCGGTGAAGACGCTCAGCTTCTGCGGACCGCCGTGGAACAAGGCCAGATTCGTGACATAGACCTGACGACCCCGGAAGACGAGGCTCGCCGGGGTGTTGAAGGCGTCATCACCGATGCCGCGGTACTCGGCGATCACGTCGCCGCTCGGCGACAGGACGGCGATCTCTTCCGACTGGTTCGAGGCAACGTAAAGGTTTCCGCGGACGTCGAACGCGATGCCATCCGCGCCGTCGAGCGCGCCGCCCGGCACACCCGTCGCGAAGAGCTCGATGTCGCCAAGCGTCCCATTGTCGTAAGCGATGCGGTAGATCTGGTCGCGCGACGTGACCGCGACGTAGAGGTGGTCCTCGCGGCGGTCGAAGGCCAGACCATTGGCGCCGAATGGCGGGGACTCGCCAGCGCGCGGCGCGAGCACCGACGGATAGGCGAACACGGTCGTGCTCCCGTCTGGAGCGATCTTCGTGATCGTCCCAGCGAACGAGTCCGAGACGAACAGGTTGCCGGAACGGTCCTGCGCGAACGCATTCGGGGCGCCGAATCCGGTCGCGATGGTCGTGGCGGCATGCGTGTCCACGTCGATGCGCAGCACGCGGCCGCCGCCGATGTCACCGACGTACAGACCCTCACCGTGCACGTAGAGCATCCCGAGCAGGCGGGCGACCCCGCCGGAGACGGGTGCGACGCTGATGACGTCGACGATCTCTCCACGCCGATCGAGCACGCAGATATTCGCGGGTCCGCTCGTCGCGCCAAAGTTCAGCGACGACGCGTAGACATTGCCGCGCGGATCGACGGCGATCCCTTCCGGGAGGTTGCACGTGCCGGCGAGGTCCGGGCCGAAGTTGCGCACCACGCCGACGTCGGCAGCCGATGCGGGCTGTTGTGAGACGAGCAGAAGCGCGAGTGTCGCGAGCAGAATGAGTCTCCTCATAGCTCCCCTCCATGCGATGTGAGACCGACCGAGTCTAGACAGTGCGCGGTCACGCGAGCAGGAAGCCGACGAACATCACCGACACGCCGATAAGGTTGGTCAGCTCGAGCACGCCCGACGCACCGGTGAACGCGACGGTCCCGCCGGCGGCGGCGATGAACACGCCGACCGCGATGATCACGTTCGCCAGCGCCCGCCTGCCCTGATCGCGCCGGCGGAGGAACACCCACGCGGACCAGAGCGCGCCCGCGATG
>DATEDV010000166.1:0-4700 GCA_035281485.1 Candidatus Limnocylindria bacterium
GTTGGAATGATGGCCGGCGCGCCCCGGCTCGGTCTCCTCCTCGTCGTCACGCTGCTCCTCTTCGCGGCGCCCGCGGCCGCCGATGAAGGCTGGGTCGTCGAGCGGTTCGCCGCGGACATCGAGATCCAGCGTGACGGCGCGCTTCTTGTGACGGAGGCGATCGACGTGGACTTCCTGACGCTGACCGACAGGCACGGGATCTTCCGCGAGATCCCCGTCCGGTACGCGTGGGACGCGGACCCGAAGATGGTCCGCGTCTACGACATCGACGTGCGGTCGGTCCGCGACGCGAGCGGCCGCGGCATCCCCTACGAGACGGCGCAGGAGGGCGCGAATCTGCGGATCAGGATCGGTGACCCCGACCGTTTCGTGTCAAAGAAGCAGAGCTACCGCATCACCTACACGGTGAAGGGCGCGCTCAATCCATTCGCCGATCATGACGAGCTCTTCTGGAACGTGAACGGCGGCGATTGGCCGGTCCCAATGCGCTCGGTGAGCGCGGCGGTCCGTACGGCGTCCGACGCGTTCACGCGCGTCACCTGCTTCGAGGGTCCGCCTGGGTCGCAGAAGCCGTGTCTGAGCTCCGTCTCGCCGCAGCGCGCGGCGTTCAGCGCGACGACGGCGCTCCGCGCGGGGGACCAGCTCACGATCGTCACCGCCCTGCGGAAGGGAGCCGTCAGCGTCCCTCCGCCCGCGCTGCAGCGGCGCGAGCGGGACATCGACGAGTTCTTCGAGGTCACGCCGTGGACGGTGGGCGGCGCGGTCGCGGTGATGCTCGGCGGGCTCGCCGCGGTCGTCCGGCGTTGGTGGACCGCGGGGCGCGACGAGCGGGAGCACGAGACGATCGTCGCGGAGTACGAGCCGCCGGAGAAGATACGGCCCGCGCAGGCCGGTCTGCTCGTCGACGAGCATGCCGACACGAAGGACGTGACGGCGACGATCGTCGACCTCGCGGTACGTGGCTATCTCACGATCACCGAGATCCCCGCCGCCGGCCTGTTCGGAAAGAAGGACTGGACGCTCACGCGCGTCGAGGGCAAGTCCGATCCGCGCGCGCTCGAGCCCTACGAGCGCACGATCTACGACGGCCTCTTCGGACGCGGCAGTCTCGACGCCGCGGAGAAGGCCGTCGTCGCGCTCATCCAGCGCTTCGGCCAATCTCGCGCGGCGGAGTCGGCGAGCGCTGCGCTGGAGCCCGTGCCGACCGAGGAGGTCAAGCTGTCCGACCTGAAGCAGCGCTTCTACAGGACGCTCGCGAAAGCGCAGCGCGAGCTCTACGGGGACTCGGTCGGACGCGGATGGTTCGCGGCCGACCCACAGCGCGTCCGTCAGATCTACGTCGCGCTCGCGTTCGGCGCCGTCGTCGTCGCCGGGTTCCTCGTGTTCTGGCTCGGCTCGTCGCTCGGCGCGGGGATCGTCGGGCTCGGCGCCGTCGTCCCGGCGCTCGCGCTCATGGGCTTCGCGCCGCGCATGCCACGCAAGACGCGCGACGGCGCCGAGCTGCTCCGCCGCACGCTCGGATTCCGCCACTACATGGAGATCGCCGAGACCGAGCGTCAGCGCTTCGCGGAGCGCGAGAACATCTTCTCCGAATATCTGCCCTACGCGATCGTCTTCGGCTGTGTGGAGAAGTGGGCCCGCGCGTTCTCGGACATCGACGCGGCGCGCGCGACGTCCAGCTGGTACACCGGGACCTCGCTCGGCTCGTTCTCCGCGAACGAGCTCTCGAGCGACCTCAGCTCCTTCTCGAACCAGGTTTCGTCGACGATCGCTTCCACGCCGGGCGGTAGCGGCGGAAGCGGCTTCAGCGGCGGCGGTGGGTCTGGCGGGGGCGGTGGAGGCGGTGGCGGCGGCAGCTGGTGAGTTGAGCTCGGCTAGCGATCCGTGCCGAGCTCGGACGCAAGGCAGTAACGACCGCCGCCCATGACCTGCGCGCGGTCCGCGGCGCCGAGTGCGGCGCCCAGCAGTGCGACGGCCTCGTCGGCGTCGCGCGGCGCCTCCGCGACGCCGATGCTGCAGTGCACCGCGCGCGCCTTGCCCACGACGTCGAACGGCTCGGCCAGTACGAGCAGCAGGCGGACGGCGACAACGACCGCGTCGTTGGTCGATGTGAGCGCCGAGAGCACGACGAGGAAGGAGTCGTCCGACAGGCGCGCCGGGACGTCGCTCGCTCGCACGAACGCGGTGACGCGCTTTGCGAATTGGCGCACGACCTCGTCGGCGCTCTGCCGTCCGTCGGGCGCGTCGCGCAGCTGGCGGAAGCGATCCAGCTTGAGGCTCAGCACGCCGACGGATCTGTTGTCGCGCCGGGCGAGCTTCATGGCATGGTCGATGTGGACGAGCGCGAGCTCGCGACCCGGCAGGTTGGTCATGCTGTCGACCAGGCCGAGGGATCGGAACTGGTCGCGCGTGTCCTTCAGCCGCACCTGCGAGGTCGCGTCCGTGAAGATGACGACGGTGTATGTCTGGCCATCCACGTCGAGGCGCGACTGACGGATCTCGACCCACTTGCCGTCACGTATCTCGACGAGCGCCTGCGGCGTCGTCGTGAACCGGCCGACATTCTGGCCGGCGATCTGTGCCGTCGACCAGCCGGTGATCGCGCCCGCCGCGGCGTTCCAGAAGACGAGCCCTCCGTCGGGCGCGACGATCGCGATCCCGTCGCGCGTCTCGCGGGCGAGCAGCGCCGCCAGGCCGGCGGCACTGGCGTGGAGCGATGTCGGCAGCGTGCGACGGTCGGAGTCGCCTTCGGCCATCGGCTAACTATGCGCGAAGGTGGCGATCGCGACCCCCTCCGCCGCGATCGCCGCCCGCGCGCACCGTGGACGGGCGCTAGGGGTTCAGCCCGAGGGCCGAGTTGAGGACATTCGCCTGTGCGGGCGCCGGCGCGCCTGCACCGAGAAGCCCGAGCAGGCCGCACAGGATCCCGCCCAGGATCCCTCCGAGAGCGAGGTCGAGGACGATCGGACTCAGCGACAGCTGGATGCCGAGAACGTCCAGCACGATCCCCCCGAACTCGAGGTGCAGGACCTGGCAGTCCTGCTCGGTCTGCTGTGTCGTGATCGGACCATCGGCCTGGGCCGGCGCGGCGCCGCCACTGACGGAGACGTCCCTGACGGGCAGGGTGACGGATTGTCCGGTCACGGAACGCGTGCCACCGGCGGAGTCGGTGAGCGTGCCGGTGATGGTCCCCTCGGCCACGAGCGCGCGCTCGATGCTGGCAAAGCGTTCGATCGCGAGCGTGCCCGTGAACGTTCCGGTCCCACCGGCGGCGTCGACGAATGTGCCACTCACGGGGATCGCGGAAACGAGACCGGTGATGCGGGGGCCCTGCGCCGCGGCATGCAGCGGCGAAGCGAGGAGCGCGACGACGAGTGTGATCGCGAAGGCGAGCGTGGATCTCATCGAGACTTCCTTTCCTTGCTCTCGGAGGGGTGTGGAGCGACCGCGCCGCGCGCTGCATGGCCTGCGCCCGAGCGCGTGCGCGGTGCCGCCTTTCACCCCTTCGTTGCCGAGATGCCGGCCAGTCGAAAGGAAGGGCCGGGCTCGCCGCGCCTGCCATCATCCGGCGAGTGAGCGAGCGAAGACGCATCCTCGTCGTGGATGACGACGCCAAACTCGGCGCCTCGCTGCGGCGCGCGCTCGCTTACGAGGGTCACACGGTCGAGGTCGCCACGGACGGTGCGGGTGCGCTGGCTGCGGCGCGGGACCGGCCACCGGACCTGGTCGTCCTCGACGTGATGCTGCCGGGGATCGACGGCGTCGAGGTCTGCCGGCGGCTCCGCGCGGGCTCAGACGTGCCGATCCTGATGCTCACCGCGCGGGACGCGGTCTCCGACCGCGTCGCCGGGCTCGATGCGGGTGCGGACGACTACCTCGTGAAGCCGTTCGCGTACGAGGAGCTGCTGGCGCGCACGCGCGCACTGCTGCGTCGCCGAGAGCCCGCGGGGCGCGAGCTGCTGCGCTGCGCCGATCTGCTGATGGATGTCTCCGCGCACTCGGTCCGCCGCGGCGATCGCGCCGTCGAGCTCACGGCGCTGCAGTTCGACGTGCTCGAGCACTTCCTGCGGCACGCCGGACAGGTGCTCGAGCGGGAGCAGCTGCTGCAGGCCGTTTGGGGTGTCGACAGCGAAGCGATATCGAACGTCGTCGACGTGACCATCGCAGGGCTTCGCGCGCGACTCGAGGCCGAGGGTCAGCCGCGACTGCTGCATACCGTGCGCGGCGTCGGCTACGTTCTGCGGGAGCCCTAGTGTCGGTCCGTCGGCGGCTCGCGCTGTACGGCACCGGCGTCGCCGCTGCCGGGATGTTCGTCTTCATCCTGCTGCTCTCCGGGCTCGGGGCGAACGGCGTACGCGAGGATCAGGATCGCAACCTGGCCGCGATGGCCGATGCTGCGGCCGGAAGTCTTGAGCGCGGCGAGGTCACGTCCGCCGCGGACCGACCGCTCGTGATCGTCGACCTGCGCCGCAGCAACGAGCCGTTCCTGCTAGTACTCGACCAATTCGGGACGACGCGTTATGCCTCGGGTCGAATCGACGGCGTTGCGCCGCGCATCCCAGCCGCCGTGGTCGTCGAGGCCAACGAGCAGGGTCGATCGACGGCGACCATCGCAACGACGAGCGTCGCTGGCGTGTTCCAGCCGTCACCAGCACCACTCCGCGTCGTCGCGCGCCGTTGGGCGAGCGCGACCGAAACCG
>DATEDV010000167.1:0-2314 GCA_035281485.1 Candidatus Limnocylindria bacterium
AATATTACGGGGACGCGCTGGACGAGGAGCCGCTTTCAGCCATCACCTGGGCGCGCATCCCGCATTTCTTCGGCACGCCGTACTACGTGTATCAGTACGCAACCTGCTTTGCGTCCACCGCACGATTCATGCAGGACCTGCGCTCGTCCGACCCGCGGCGGCGGGAACAGGGCGTGGACCGCTATCTGTCGCTGCTGCGGGCGGGGGGCAGCGACTATCCGATCACGCTGCTGGCGCGAGCCGGCGTCGATCTCGGCCGGCCCGAGACGATTCACGCGGTGGCGGCCGAGCTCGATGCGCTGGTCGGGCGGCTCGCCACGGAGCTCCGCGTGTCCGTCACATGACGCGTGGAAGGCGAACGAGCACCTCGGTGCCGCGCCCTGGGGTGCTCTTGCAGGCAATCGTGCCCCCGTGCGCCTCGACAATCCGCTTCGCAATCGCGAGGCCGAGTCCGGCGCCGCCGGAATCGGCGGCGCGCGCCCTGTCAGCGCGGTAGAACCGCTCGAAGATGCGGGGCAGGTCCTCGGCACTGATCCCGGTGCCCGTGTCGGTCACGCGAATGCACGCCTCGTCGCCATCCGGCCACACCTCGACACTGACCCGGCCGCCGTCGTGGTTGTACCGAATCGCATTGGAGACGAGATTGGTCGCGAGGTCCGTGAGACGGTCGCGGTCCCCGGCGACGGTTGCGGAGTCGAGTCGCGTTTCGATCGTGACGGCTTTCTGCTCCGCCAGCGGCCGCACGATCCCGAGCGCGTCGCTGACCACGGGCGTGAGGGCGACGGAGGCCCGCTGCAGCGCCATGTCGTCTGCGTCAGCGCGGGCAAGCGCAAGCAGGCGCTCGACCACGCGCCGCATGCGCTCGGCAGCGCGCCGCGTCGTATCAAGGGACCGCCGATACGCGTCCCCCTCGCGCGGACGTGCGAGCGCCCATTCGATTTCCGCCGAAATCGTGGCAAGCGGCGTGCGCAGCTCGTGCGAGGCGTCAGCCGTGAAGCGGCGCTCGTTCTCGACCGCCTGGTGGAGCCGATCGAAGGCCTCGTTGAGCGCCAGCGCGACCTGCTCGAGCTCGTTCTCGGTCCGCTCCACGGCGATTCGCGCGGTGAGATCCCCGGCCGACATCGCGGCCGCCGCCTGGTTGATCCGCGCCACGGGCGCCAGGGCACGGCCGACCAGGAACCATCCCCCGAGCAGCGATACGACCAGCGCGATGACGCCGCCGACGGCGGCCGTGCCCGCAAACGCCAGCAGGTCGCGCCGCGTATCCGCCATGTCCCGGCCCACCAGCACGACCGCGCCGTTGGGCCCTGTCGTGGACAGCTCCCGTCCGCCTTGGCGGTTCGCGATGCCGGTGGCGCGGGGCGCACGCGCCGCGAACTCGCCAGGAGATCTGTCGATGAGTTCGCCTTCGGCGTTCCATACTGCGTAGTAGGTGGGGGCCGCGCCGGTGGCACCCTCCACCTGCCGGTACTCGATCGGCAACACGAGGTCGAAATCGCCCGACGCTGTCGGCCGGAGACCCTCCACCAGGCCGGCGGCGCTCGCGCGCAGCGTGGCATCGATATCGGCCACGAGCGATCGCCAGAAGAGGTAACACAGCGTGACGGCGAAGGTCACGATCACCGCTGCAAGGATGGCCGTGTACCAGAGGAGAAGGCGCGCGCGCAGCGAGCTAAGCATCGATGATGTAGCCTTCGCCCCGGCGCGTGCGGATCAGGTCCGCACCCAGCTTCCGGCGGAGCGCCGCGACGTGGACATCGACGACATTCGAGAGCACGTCCGTGTCCTCGTTGTAGATGTGCTCGCAGATGCGTGCGCGCGCGACGACCGTGCCCCGCGACCGTGTGAGCAGCTCGAGGATCGCGTACTCGCGCGCGGTCAGCTCGACGGGGCTTCCGGCCCGCCAGACCTGCTTCGCCGCGGTATCGATCGTCAGCTCGCCGAGCTGCAGCGTGGCGGCCGGGTTGCCGTAGGCGCGCCGTATCATCGCGCGCACCCGGGCGATGAGCTCGGCGAGCGCGAACGGCTTGACCAGATAATCGTCGGCGCCGAGATTGAGACCGCGCACGCGATCCTCGATTGTGTCGCGAGCCGTGAGGATCAGGACCGGGGTGCGGATGCCGGCGCTCCTGGCCGCACGCAGGACGCTCCAGCCATCGACGCGCGGCAGCATCAGATCGAGGATGACCGCGTCATAGGTCATCTCGCGCATCTTGTAGAGGCCGTCTTCGCCGTCTGCCGCCAGGTCGACCGCGAACTGCTCCTCTTCGAGCGCGCGTCGAAGGGCGTGCGCGAGATCGCGCTCGTCCTCGAC
>DATEDV010000168.1:0-2937 GCA_035281485.1 Candidatus Limnocylindria bacterium
GAATCCGTCGGCGCGCCGGACCGCGCCGTGACCGAGGACCTCGCCGCCGGCGCCGAACCACTTTTCGATCACCTCGCCGTAGGTTATGTCGCGGCCCTTCACGCGCACGCCGCCGAGCGTGTCCTCGATCTCGCCGCCCGAGACCGACAGCGCCTGGACCGCGAGGTCGCGCACGCGACGGCGTGCGTCGCGACACGCCTCCTGCACCGAGCGCCCGGTGATCGTGGTGGTGCGGCTCGCGCCGGTGGTGCGCTCGTACGTGACGACGCCGGTGTCACCGTTGACGACGCTCACGCTCTCGAGCGGGATGCCCAGCTCCTCGGCGACGATCTGCGCGAGCACGGTGCGCGAGCCCTGACCCAGCTCGGTCGACCCGGTGAAGAGCGTCACCGAGCTGTCCGCGTGGATCCGCACGGCCGCGCTCGATGTCGGGTACGCGCCGGCGTCGCTGGCCGAGACGCCGAGCCCGATCGAATGTCCGATGGCGGCGCCCGGCCACTCCAGCGATGACGCGAGGCAGCGCAGGTCATCCTTCAGATCCGCGTCGAGCGGCCGCTTGCCGGGCATGAGCTCCTCGCCCGGCCCGACGAGGTTGCGCAGCCGCAGCTCGACCGGGTCGATCCCGAGCTTCGCGGCCGCCTCGTCCATCTGCAGCTCGCCGGCGATGTTGCCCTGCGGCGCGCCGAAGCCGCGCAGCGAACTCGACGGCACGGTGTTCGTGAACACCGAGCGCGCGACGACCCGCAGCGCCGGGATGCGATACGGCCCGAAGCAGCGGTTCGCCGTCTTCGAATTCACCAGCGGCGTGTTGTCCGTGTACGCACCGGAGTTCATCACGATCTCGAAGTCGCGCGCGAGCAGCAGGCCGTCCTTCGTGAACGCGGAGCGCGCGCGGATGTGCGCCGCGGCGGAGCGCGTCGTGAGGATGGCCTCCTCTACGCTGAGGTCGAGCTTCACCGGGCGGCCGGTGAAGTACGCGCCCGCGGCCGTCATCCCCTCGACCTTCGTGTACGACTTCGTGCCGTAGCCGCCGCCGACGTAGGGCGCGCTCACGCGAACGCGCGCGAGCGGCAGAGCGAACATGCGCGCGAGGTCGCGCCGGACCATGTACACGTGCTGCGCGCTGGAGTACACGACGAGATCGCCCTGATCGAAGAACGCGAGGGCGTTGTACGGCTCCATCGCGTAGCCGTACAGCATCGGGTAGCGGTACTCGCCTTCGACAATGACGTCGGCGCGCTTGAAGCCGTCGTCGACGTCGCCCCAGCCGACCCGCGCGATCGCGGCGACGTTGGTGGCGAGGCCACCCTCGCCCTCATCCATGCCCTCGTCGCCGACACGCTCGCCGCGGCGCTCGTGCAGATCCGGCGCGCCCCGCTTCAGCGCGTCACGAGCGTCGATGACGACCGGGAGATCCTCGTACGAGATCTCCACCAGATCGGCGGCCTCCGCCGCCTCGAGCTTCGACTCCGCGACGACGAGCGCGACGGGCTCGCCGTGGAAACGGACGCGCTCGATGGCGAGCACCGGGTGATCGAGGACGACGTGCCCGTAATAAGGAGTGAGGCCCGCCGCGAGCAGGTCGTCGCCGGTCAGGACGCGGAGGACACCGGGGCTGGCCGCCGCGGCGGTACGCTCGATGGCCGTGATGCGCGCGTGCGCGCGCGTGGAGCGCACGACCACGGCGTGCACCATGCCGGGCACGGCGACGTCGACCGCATAGCGCGCCGCACCCGTGACCTTGGCGATACCGTCGGCACGGCGTGCCGACGTGCCCGCGACGCGACGCTCGCCCTGTGCCGACGCGCTCGCGACGTGACGATCGGTCAACGCTTCCCCGCCGTCGCAGGGCGCGCAGTGGCGGCGCGCCCGTTCCCCATCTTGTCGGCGGCGTCGAGCACGGCGTCGACGATCGTCTGGTACCCGGTGCAGCGGCAGATATTCCCTTCCATCCAGTGCCGCACCTGTGCGACGTCCGGGCGCGGATGCGCATCGAGAAGCGCCTTCGCGGAGACGATCATTCCCGGAGTGCAGTAGCCGCACTGGAACGCGAAGCGGTCGATGAACGCCTCCTGCAGCGGATGGAGCAGGGTGCCTTCGGAGAGACCCTCGATCGTCTCGACACGCTTGCCATCGGCCTCGAGCGCGAGCGTCGTGCACGAGCTCACGGGGCGACCCTCCAGCAGCACCGTACACGCGCCGCACACCTGCATGTCGCAGCTGAGCTTCGTGCCCACCAGGCCGAGGCTGCGCACGAGCTCGATGAGCAGCATCTGATCCTCGATCTCGACACGCCTGTCGCCGCCGTTGACCCGCAGCCGGATCTCGCGCTTCGCCATCGCTACGACGCCTGCGCGAGCAGCGTGTCGATCGCGCGCTCCGCGAACACGCCGACCAGATGCCGCTTGTACTCGACGCTCCCCGCGAGGTCCGCCGTCGGCTCGACGGCGGCGCGGGCGGCTTCGGCGATCGCCTCGCGCGTGCCCGCGTCTCGCGCGTTCGCGCCGGCGAACTGCTCCGTGGGCACGGCGCGCGCCATCTCGTCCACCGCGCCGACGACCACGGTCGGGACGCCGACGAACCGACCGTCGCGCACGGTCGCCACCGCGGCCACGCCGACACTCGGCCGCTCGAGGATCTGGAACTTCACGTACGCGACGCGCGCGTCGCGCGCCGGGATCGGGACCTCGATCGCGACGACGATCTCGTCGTCCGCCAGGGCGGTCTCGTACATCCCGGTGATGAACTCGGCGACCGGCAGCGTTCGCGGGCCGGCGGTGCCCTCGAGCACGACATGCGCGCCGAGCGCGATGAGGAGTGCCGGTGGATCGGCGTGCGGCTCGGCGAACGCGAGGTTGCCCGCGAGCGTCCCGGCCGCGCGCACGCGGACGTTCGCGACGTTCGCCTCCAGCCGTGCGAACGCGGGCAGCGCGCGTG
>DATEDV010000169.1:0-8188 GCA_035281485.1 Candidatus Limnocylindria bacterium
AGGGATCGCGCACGCTGTCTCTGCCCGAGCTGATCAGCGCGCGCGGCCGGTTCTCGGCGGAGTTCCAGTTCTGGGTCTTCCTCGCGTTCGGTCTGGCCTTCGCGATCAAGCTGCCGATGGTGCCGTTCCACACGTGGCTGCCGGACGCCCACGTCGAGGCGCCGACGGCCGGCTCGATCATCCTCGCGGGGGTCCTCCTGAAGGCGGGCGGCTACGGCTTCCTACGCTTCGCGCTGCCGCTCTTCCCGGTCGGCACGCAGCTGTGGCTCCCCGTCATCATCGTCCTGTCGGTCATCGCGATCCTGTACGGCGCCGCCGTATCGACCGTGCAGAAGGACCTGAAGAAGCTCGTCGCCTACTCGTCCGTAGCGCACATGGGCTTCGTCACGCTCGGGATCTTCGTGCTGAACGTGCAGGGGGCCGTCGGGGCGGTGCTCCAGATGCTGAACCACGGGTTCGTCACCGGCGCGCTGTTCCTGTTCGTCGGGATCCAATACGAGCGGACCCACCGTCGGCTCATCGCCGACCTCGGTGGTCTCGCGAACCGCTGGCCGCTGTACGCGACGTTCTTCGCCGTCTTCGTGCTCGCCTCGCTCGGGCTGCCGGGGCTCAACGGGTTCGTCGGAGAGTTCCTGGTGCTGCTTGGGACATTCAAGTTCAGCGGCGTTCCGCTGGGCGGCCTCTTCTGGGGACCGGTCGCGGCGATCGGCGTCATCCTCGCCGCCGTCTATCTCCTCTGGATGTTCCAGCGCGTCATGTACGGCCCGGTGCGCGAGGCCTACCGATCGCTTCCTGACCTCACGCCGCTCGAGGTCGTCTGCGCCGTGCCGCTGCTGGTGCTCACGGTGCTCCTGGGCGTGTTCCCGCAGCCCGCGATCGACATCATCGAGCCCTCGCTCGAGCAGGTGCTGCGGCTCGCGACCGATCCGGGCTTCCAGGTCGCGTTCAAGTGAACGAGCTCATCGACACGATCCGGCCGATCCTGCCCGAGGTGATCGTCACGCTCACGGCGTGCGTGGTCCTGATCGTCGACGGATTCACACCGCGCACGCAGGACCGTCTCCTGCTTCCGGCCCTCACCGTCGTCGGGCTCCTCCTTGCGTTGCTGGGCGGCCCGCTCGTCACGTCGCCGGGACAGTTCTTCGGCGGCTATGTCCAGATCGACACGTTCACGACGTTCTTCCGCGCCGTGTTCATCCTGCTCGCGGTGCTCGCCACGCTGGTCGCACCTGCGTATCTCGCGCGTCGCGGCGTGCCGCCCGGCGAGTACTACGCGACGATCTGCTTCTCGACGGTCGGTGCGATGACGATCGCGCTCTCGACCGACCTCATCACGCTGTTCGTGGGGCTCGAGCTGATGACGATCCCGATCTACGTGCTCGCCGGCATGCAGCGCCGCGACCGTTTCGCGAACGAGGCCGCGCTCAAGTACTTCCTCCTCGGCGCGTTCAGCTCGGCTCTCCTGGTCTACGGCTTCGCGTGGCTGTACGGCGTGACCGGGTCGACGCGATACGTGGAGATCGCGGCGGAGCTCCAGCGCGTGGGTCTGGCGAACGGGCCGACGATCGTCGCGCTGGGCCTCGTCACCGTGGGCCTCGGGTTCAAAGCCGCGGTCGTGCCGTTCCACCAGTGGACACCCGACGCGTACGAGGGTGCGCCGACGCCGGCGACCGCATTCATGTCGGTCGGCCCGAAGGCCGCGGCGTTCGCCGCGATCCTTCGGGTGCTCTTCACGGCGCTCGCGCCGCTCGCCGTCGACTGGAGCACCGTCTTCGCCGTCCTCGCGGCGCTCACGATGACGGGCGGCAACATCGTCGCTCTCGTTCAGACCAACACGAAGCGGATGCTCGCGTACTCGAGCATCGCGCACACGGGCTACATCCTCGCGGCCGTCGCCGCGCTCGCCGCCGGACCGCCGGCCACGGCGGCCGTCCTGTTCTACCTGTTCGCGTACGGCGTGATGAACCTTGGCGCGTTCGCATGCCTGCTGTACTTCGACCTGGAGGGCTCGCGCGGCGCGACGCTCCAGGAGCTCAACGGCTTCGCACGCCGTGAGCCCCTCGGCGCGTTCGCGTTCGCGATCTTCCTGTTCTCGCTCACCGGGATCCCGCCGACGATCGGCTTCGTCGCGAAGTTCATCGTCATCCAGCCGGTCCTCGACGCGGGTTACACCTGGCTCGCGGTGTTCATCGCGCTCAATGCGGTGCTGGCCGCCTTCTACTACCTCCGCGTGGTCGTCCATATGTACATGTATGACCCCGAGACCGGCGTCCCGATGGTGCCCAGCACGCGCCTGCTGTCGGCGGCGGTCGGCGCGTCCGCTCTCGCGACGGTCGTGCTCGGCATCCTGCCCAACTCCCTGTACGAGTGGGCGCTGCAGGCGGCGACGCCGCTGCTACCGGCGGTGCGTTAGTCGCGCACCGGCCGTACCGCGCCGGCGCCGTCCCCGCTGCGCCTCCGGTCGCGCGCCGCCTGGATCTCCTGCTGCGATCGCTCCTCGACGCCGACCGTGGTCGGATCGCCATGCTCGGCGACGAGGGTGTCGAGCTTTGTGTGGAGCGCGGCGAGCTCGCGGCTCTGCGTGTGCTCGATGACGAAGACCATGAGGAACGTCACGATCGCCACGGCGAAATGCAGATCCAGCTCTGGTCGCGCAAGGCCGATGCGTTCACCGAAGACGAAGAGCAGGGCGGCGGTCGCCGCGGCGATCCAGACCGCCCACGGACTGGCGATCGCGTCGTTGATGGCTTTGACGACATGGCTGGCGGAACGTTCGGGCGCGGCCATGCCTCCGGCGCGCTGCAAAGTCCGCGCCGCTGCTAATTCCGAGAGCCGCGCGAGGGGAGGAGTCGCTCGCCAACAGCGCCGCCCGCCGCGCCCAGTACGAGCGCGGCCCCCAGCGGCGCGAGCAGCTCGGGTAAGGAGAGCACCAGGGTCCCACCGAACGAGGACACCGGTGGCGTGTTCGGGCGGAAGGCCTGATGGAGCTGTGTCGCGATGATGCTGCCGAGGAAGAGCGAGAAGAGCAGCGCGACCGGCGACGCGACGACACCGAGGCGCCCGGCGACGACGCCGGCGCACAACAGGATTGCGGCGGGCACGCCGAGCAGGATGACCGGCGGAACGGGCAGTGGCTCGGTCAGGCCCCACCAGAAGGCGAGCCCGATCGATGTGGCGACGACCGATGCGACCAGCCGCGTTCGCATCACGCGCGCCGCAGGGCGCGCCGGCGAAGCCAGCCGCCTGCGGCGCCCGCGAACGCGCCGCCGATCGCGTACGGCAGTGCCCAGGTCATGAAGCGCAGCGACCATCCGACGACGTCGAGCGCGCCTGCGCCCGCCAGCGCGGTGGATGACAGCGACAACACCTGGAACAGCGCGGCCGCCGCGGCGCCAAGGATGACGGAGAGCCCGCCGGCCAGCGCGGAACGGCGCGCCGCGAACCAACCGGCGCCGAACGCCGAGAACAGCAGGTAGGCGAACGCGAGGAACGCGCCGGTGCCGACCCAGCCCTGCGTTTGGGCGAGCACGACGACGTTGGCGAGGGCCGCGACGACGACCGCGAGCCAGAAGCGCACGCTCAGCGGACGATCGCGAGCGCGTGGTCAGCGCGATTGAGCGGCTCGGCTCGGCCGTCCTCGCCCAGGACCGCGATGTCCTCGATGCGCACTCCGAATCGGCCGGGAATGTAGACGCCCGGCTCGATCGAGAAGGCCATCCCCGCTTCGAGCCGCTCGTCATTGCCGCGCACCAGGTACGGATGCTCGTGTCCGTCGAGGCCGATGCCGTGACCGGTGCGGTGGATGAAACGCTCGCCGTATCCCGCGTCATCGATCACGCCACGCGACGCCGCATCCACTGACGCCGCCGTCGCGCCGATGCGCGCGGCCGCGTAGCCCGCCTCCTGCGCCCGTCGCACGACGTCGTGGACCCTGCGCACCTCGTCGTCGACGCTGTCCCCGACGTGCACCGTGCGGGTGATGTCCGAGCAGTACCACTCCCGCGTCCCACCGAAGTCGAGCACCACGGCGTCGCCGCGAGCGATGCGGCGCTCGCCGGTCTCGTGATGCGGCGAGGCGCCGTTCGGTCCCGACGCGACGATCGTGAAGGTCACCTCGTCGTGGCCCTCGTCGCGCAGGAGCGCCGCGAGGGCGGCACCGATCTCCCGCTCGGTCCTGCCGGTGAAGTCGTGCTCGAGGATGCGTGGGAACGCGCGGTCCGCCGCCGCCGAGACCGCTCGCAGCGCTTGGCGCTCGTACGCGTCCTTCCGCATACGCAGCCCGCGCGTCACGACGGATGCGAGCTGGAATCCACGTCCCTCCAGTGCGGACTGCAGGCGGAGCACGAATGACGACCACATCTGGTCGGCCACCGCGACGTCGCCCTTGGCCGTCACGGATCCCGCGACGATCGCGTATGGATCTTCCGTCTCGGACCAGGGGCGCTGCGGTATGTCGGGCGCCGCCACCTTCGCCCGAGGCGACTCGAGCTCCGGCACGACCAGGGTCGCGGCGCCGTCCGCGCCGATCACCAGGCAGGTCAGGCGCTCGCTGGTGTGGACGCGGTACCCCGCCAGGTAGGCGAGGTCGGAGCCGGGCGACACGAGCAGTGCCGCGAGGCCGCGACGTTGGAGCTCAGCGCTCGCTTGCCTGCGGCGCGACTGGTACGTCAGGCGTTCGGCGGGCATCAGGTGTGCTCGGAGTATGCGCGTGAATCGCTGGCTGCCCGCGCTCAGCGTGCTGGCGCTCTGCGCCGGCCTGGTGCTGATCGCGGGCGTCCGGCCCGCGCGACCGGCGACGGTGCTTCCGGCCGTCGCCGCGGTGACGACGACGCCTGCTCCCGCAGCGACGCCTCCGACCGCGGTGAGCGGCGGGCCCACGGCGACACCGACGCCTCCGATCCCCGACGGCTATCGCATCAGGATCCCGCGTCTGGCGATCGATCTCCCGATCGCGGAAGGCGATCTGGAGCGCGATGCGGTGCGACAGGAGACGCCTGACAACTTCGCTTTTCACTTTCCCGGCACGGCGCTGCCGGGTGACCGTGGGAATTCATACGTGTACGCGCACGCGCGGCGCGGCATGTTCCTCACGCTCTGGAACGCCCGGTTAGGTGACGAGGTGGTCATCATCACGCCCGATGCGCGCGAGCTCCGCTACGTCGTGAGCGAGGTGCACGCGCGGGTCGACCCCCGGGACCTGTCGTGGCTCGCGCCGACGAGCTCTGGGCGCCTCACGCTGCAGACGTCCACGGGACCCGATCCGGCCGACGTGCGCTTCGTCGTCGTCGCGTTACCGGTCTGAATGCCGCGGGAGCGACGGCGAGGCGCTCCCGAGCGAAGGCGGAGGTCCCGCAGGGCGGGAAACCGCGGCCGAACGAGCAAGCGCTCCTTACGCACCGCATGTCGGCCGGGTAACGGTGTGTCAACGGGCGGGACACGGTCTGGACTCGCTCATGCATAGCCCCGGCGCCCAGTGGGGCGGCAGATCAGGACACAGACATGCGTCGGATGCACGCGTCCTTTCGCGGCGCGGCAGCTCGTCGAAGGCAAGATCCGCTCGCTGTACGACCGGCGCTTCTGCCTCGAGTGCTCGCCCTATGACTCGCGTCCCCTCGCCGCCGCTCCGCGATCGCATGCAGCGCTGCCGACTTCACGGTGCGCCGCACGCCCGGTCGCGGGCCGCGA
This sequence comes from Candidatus Limnocylindria bacterium, assembly GCA_035281485.1. Classification (GTDB taxonomy): domain Bacteria; phylum Chloroflexota; class Limnocylindria; order P2-11E; family P2-11E; genus CF-39. The sequence goes on from DATEDV010000169.1 coordinate 5,686, forward strand.
CGAATGGGTCTTCCGCTCGCTGCAGGCGATCATCACGCTGCTCTCGCCAAGTGGCGCATCGCTCATCGCGCGCACCGGCGTCGCCGTATTCAGCGTCTCGCTGCTCCTCCCGATGTTCATCTCGTCGCTGCTCGCGCCGCCGAAGGCGCCGCACGTGATCCTCGCCGGCGCGACCGATGTCGAGATCGTCGCCTTCGAGCCGGCGCTCGCGGACTGGTCGCTGGCCCCCTACGACATGCCGCCGCTACCAGATCCGATAGCGCGTCCGGTCTCGCTCGCGGTGCCGACACCGAAGCCAACGTCGCCCCCGCGCGTCGCCGCCGTCCACATCCCGATCACCGCCGTGCCCGCCGCGCCGAGCGGAAGCGTGGTCGTGGCGTCGTGGTACGGCCCCGGCTTTTACGAGAATCGCCTGCCCTGCTGGCCCTGGCTCAAGGCGCAGGGTCTGCCGATCCAGTTCCTGCCCGACACCTGGGGCGTCGCCCACAAGTCGCTGCCCTGCGGGACGATGGTGACGCTCACGCACGGCGCCAACACCGTCACCGTCCCGGTGGTCGATCGCGGGCCGTACATCGCCGGCCGCGAGCTCGATCTATCTCCGCGCGTGAAGGCTGCCCTCGGCTGCAGCGACCTCTGCACGCTGGTGATGCAGTTTCGCTAGCCAGCGTCCGCTTGGCGTTCGGCCCGCCGCCGTCTTCGCGTGCGCCTGATGGGTCGCCCGTTGTCCGACCGGGCGAGCGATGGCATGGGACTTGCAGCCTGCCTCGCTACTTAGCGGGGGAGACACGGTGCCCCCGGAAGGCATGAAGGGAGACCACGCATGACGCGCAACAAAGGCGCGATGACGGTGGCCGAGGCCGGCCGGCGAGGCGGAGCGACGACGGCGCAGCGACACGGTCCCGAGTTCTACGAGCAGATCGGTAAGAAGGGCGGGCGCACGACGGCGCAGCGTCACGGCTCGGACTTCTACGAGCAGATCGGGAAGCAGGGCGGCCAGAAGGTCAAGGAGCTGTATGGTCCGCGCTTCTACGGTCGCATCGGCAAGATCGGCGGCGACACGGTCTCTGAAAAGTACGGACACGAGCACTTCGAAGAGATCGGCAAAAAGGGCGGACAGAAAGTCGCTGAGTTGATCGCTCGCGGACGACAGGCGGGCTAGCAAGCATCAACACAAACTGAGTCCGCGTTGAAATGACATCCACCGCTCCCACACCGTTGACACGACGGTGGCGAATCGTATCGTCGCCAACTGTACGCGAGCGTGACGAATTCGAGTGCTCGTGTACCGAGAGGCGTACGGCACCGAAGCGTGTGCCGTCGAGGGAGAAGAAGGCGTTGGACGGCGGCAGGGTCAACGCGGACACACCACTCGTGGCTGTCGAGTGGGAGGACATCACGGCGTACTCGCGCACGGCGATCCCGGATGACTTCGAGCCCTACCGGCTCCGCAAGCTCACCTGCGGGATGCTCTGGAAGGACACCTCTGAGTACGTCGTCGTCGTCGGTGACTACGACATCACCAACGAGGGCAAGGACTACCGTCACAACGACTTTCACATCATCCCCCGCGGCGTCATCCGGAAGCTCACCTACCTGACCGACGCGGGTTCGCTGGTCTCGCTCCAGATCGAGTCCGCCTAGCCCCGGCCGGCGGCACCCTCACGGGATGACCGCCTCCGATCCGGCCACGGCCGTTTTGCGTACCGATTAACGGAACGCGAACGGGCTTTCGGGGGTAATGGGAACAAGGAACGCCCTGGCACCGTTCTTGGGGCTGTTCCCGTCGGGAGGTTTACGTGGCCGTTCGAGCTGAGCTCTACTGCTATTTCTGCGGACATGGACTGGGTGAGGTCCTGGTACCGACCCGCGCCCGTCGTCCATCGCTCGAGCAGCTTCGGGCCGCGTACGCCACCGGGGGTCGTGAGGCGCCCGTGTGGGACGAGTCCGATCAGCCTCTCTGTCCCCGCTGCGGTGGGCAGCTCTTCCTCGAGCGTTTCGAGCACGAGGTCGTACGCGCGCACGAGCGTCGCACGCTGAAGCGCGCGAGCTGAGTTAGCCGCCGCGCAAGCCGCGGCCGCTCGTTCCAGCGTGGGACTGCGCGGACCTCTTCTTTTGTCGCTGGGCGCGCTCGTGGGCTGGTCCGTGTCGCGCCGCCTCCTGCTCCGCCGCTCGCGTCGGGAGTTTCCGCTCACGGATCGGCAGATCGAGATCCTGTGGCTCGTCGCGCGCGGCCTCACCACCAAGGAGATCGCGCGTCACGAAGGCATCAGTCCGCATTCGGTGAGCACGCACATCCGGCGCGCATGTCGCACGCTCGGCGTGCCGAACCGCGCCGCGGCCGCGGCGACCGTGTGGCGCGGGACGGATCAGCTCGCCGTGCCGGCAAGACCGAGCCGCTCGTCGATGTCGCTCAGGGCGGTGATGACCTCGGTCGTGAGCTCCTCGAAGGGGATGGCCATGTCCTCCGCGCCGCGCAGCATCATCTCGCGGCTGACCGCGCGCG
>DATEDV010000170.1:0-2795 GCA_035281485.1 Candidatus Limnocylindria bacterium
TCGTCGCCGGGGTCGCCGTCGCGCTGATCGGCTGTGGCTTTTCGTTCTGTTTCCCGGTGCTCACGAGCGCCATACAGACGGAGGTGCCCGATGCGGTCCGCGGCCGCATCCTGGCGTTCCACCAGATGGCGCATCTGGGCAATCGACCATTCGCCGCGCTCGCCGCCGGCGCGCTCGCGGCGTCGTTCGGTGTGACGGCAGCGTGCCTCGGCGGCATGGTGCTCGCGCCGATCGGCCTCATCGCCGTGCGGGCGGCGTGGCACGGCCTCGATCGGCGGGCCGAGCCCGTTGCCGCGATGGCGCGGACGTCGGTGTGATCGTGACGACCAAGGTGCGCGTCGATCCGGACCTCTGCATCGGCACCGGCGACTGCTGGCGCCTCGCGCCCCAGGCGTTCCGCCTGGACGAGGCGCGCGGCGTTTCCATGGCCCTGCCCGGCGCGGCGACGACCGACCCCGAGACGCTCGCGGAGGCGGCGTTCAATTGCCCAACGCGCGCCATCGCCGTGGAGAAGGAATGACCGACGGCGGGCTGCTCACGCAATTCACGGCGACGGTCACCTTCGACCGCTACGAGGACATCCGCGCCGCGCTCTTCGACCCGAACCTCTCTCGCACGTTCGACCGGCGCTCCTACGAGGAGGGGAACATCCGCGCCGGCATCGTGAGCATCTCGCACGGCGCCGTCCATCGCGCCCGGCGTCGCGTCGAGAACACGCAGTTCCGCGCGGACGTGCTCCGCCTCTACGAGCGTGACCTGTTCCCGAGGGTGATGAACGACCTGCTCGATCGTCTCATCGACAACGACCGGGTCGACCTATTCCCGATCGGCGAGCTGCTCTCGGTCGTGCTCGCCGCACGTCGCGCGGGCGTCGAGTACGACGCGTCCTCGCTCGACGACCTTCGCGCGCTCGTGCGCCTCGTCGATGCGTTCTCTCAGGGCGCGGCGATCCTGGACGCGAAGGACCCCGACGCCGTGCGGGCACTGGTACGTGCCGCGTACGAGGAGTTCGAAGCGCGCTTCGTGCGGCCGGCGTGGGAGGCGCGCGCCGCGGCGATCGCGCGGATGCGCCGTGGCGAGATCGGGGAAGACGATCTGCCGCACGACATCCTCACCGTCCTCCTGCTCCATCGTGACGAGCCGTCGCTCGAGCTCGACGACGAACGTCGCGTGGTGCGCGAGGTCGCGACCTACCTGCAGGGCGGCACGCACACGAGTGCGCAGACGCTCGTGAACGCGCTCGACACGATCTTCGAGCGCACCGACGCCGCAGCGCTCATGGATCGCATCGCGAGCGACACGCTCTTCGCGCAGCGGGTCATCCAGGAGACGCTGCGTCTGCGGCCGACGACGCCGAAGGCCAGGCGGCGGGCGGAGGCCGACACCGAGGTGGCCGGCGTGCGCATCCCGAAGGACGCGCAGGCGATCCTCGACTTCGCCGCCGGCAACCGAGACCGAGCGGTGTTCGGTCCGAGCGCGGACGACTTCGATCCCGATCGCGAGCTGCCGCCGAACGTGCCGCGATGGGGCCTCTCGTTCGGCGCGGGCCCGCATCAATGCCCGGGTCGCGCGGTCGGCGCCGGCTTCCCGGTGCCCGGCGACTTCAACGTGGACGACGATCATGTCTACGGCCTCGTCGCGCTGGAGCTGCAGGCCGTCGCGCGGCGGGGCGTTCGGCCCGACACAGACCGCGCGCCTGAGCGCGACCTGCGCACCGCGCGCTTCACGCGCTGGCTCCACTACTACGTCAGGTTCACGTCCTCGCGACTCACGCCGTCGATCTCCAGCACGAAGTCCGGCCCGTAGGCCCGGGCCGGTGTCTGGAAGCCCGGCCGCACGTCGCCCGCGAGCGCTCGACGCGCGGCTGCGACGGCGGCGCGCGACGTCCACTCAACTCCCGCTTCCGGCCCGTGAAGCCGCGCGGCGGCGCGATGACCGTCGACGTCACGCACCTCGCCCCACACATTCGTGCTGGTACGGGCTCGCTGAGCGGCCGTCGGACCGGTCGGGATCATTCGCCTCGCCAGACTGCGCACGGCGCGTACCCGGAACATGGCGTTGGTCCATTTCGCGAGCGCGATCAGCGGCATCACCCGAGCGCCGAAGTTGACGTAGGTCTCGATGTTCGGAATGGCCGTGCTGTGGTAGGCCATGACGTAGTCACCCCAGGTGAGCCGCTCCACCCGGACGGCACCGTCACCGAAGTCGATCACGCGCGAACCGCCGTATCGCGGCGCCGCCTCGATCCTGCCGTCGCGGCGACGCAAGGTAAGACCGTATGGCGCCATTTCGACGAACGTGTTCGCCGTCCCAGGCGGCAGCGCCGCGGGTCCACGCACTTCGAACGCGAGCACCAGCTCGGTCGCGGTCGGTAGCCGCTGCTTCAGGTGAAGCGCGAGGCAGTCGGTCGCCGACACGTCGAAGCCAACGCCGGGAAGGAGCATGCTGCCCGCACGGCGCGCGTCGGTGTCAAGCGAAGCGAGCCCCTCGTACACCGGTGGCTCACCGGTGAGATCGAGGTAGTGGGAGCCGGTTGCCATGCAGGCTTCGGCGAGCGGCCGGTACGTGCGGATGAATGGACCCGCGCAGTTGAGGACGACTCGTACGCCACCGAGCGCCGAGCGCGTCGTCGTCTGGTCGCCCAGATCGAAGGCGCGATGCTCCAGGCCCAGCTCGGCAGCGATGGGCCAGACGGAGGCGCCGCTGCGTCCGGCGAGGATGGGCCGCAGACCTGCCGAAGCCATGGCTCGGGCGATGGTGCTGCCGAGAAGACCGTTCGCGCCGTAGAGCAGTAG
>DATEDV010000171.1:0-12025 GCA_035281485.1 Candidatus Limnocylindria bacterium
CGAGGAGGTCCGTGCGGTACGCGTGAGCGACGCCGTACGGCGGTACGTCGCGGACGTCGTGCGCGCGACGAGGACGGCGGAGGGCGTCGAGCTCGGCGCGAGTCCGCGGGCCGCGCTCGCGCTGTATCGCGCGGCGCAGGCCCACGCGGCCATCCGGGGGCGACCCTACGTGCTGCCCGACGACGTGAAGGCGCAGGCTTCGGCCGTGCTGCGGCACCGCCTGTTCCTTGTCGCCGACGCGCAGATGCGCGGACGCACCGGTGCGGCGGTCGTGAGCGACGTGCTCGCGCGAACTCCCGTGCCGGCGGAGGACGCCGCGCGCGCGGTCGGTTGAGATGACGCGGTCGGGCCGCTTCGAGTGGCCGATCGTCCTCGCGGTGCTCGCGGTCGCCGCGATCTCGCGGTCCCCCGCGCTCATCGTGCTCGCGGCCGGCGGCCTCGTCGTATGGGTCGTGGTGTGGGTGACAGGCCGGGTGGCCCTCGTCGGTCTGGAGACCCAGCTCGCCGTCGCACCGGACCGGCTGGTGGCCGGCGAGCCGCTCGTCGCCACGGTGACGGTGACCAATCGCAAGCCGCTGCCGCTGCCCTGGCTCGACCTGCGCCTGTTCCTGCCCGAGGGCATCGAGACGCCCGAGCCCACGCCGGGTCTCGCGCGCGGCTGGGTGAACGCCGGTTTCTCGCCGCGCGGGCACGAGCGTCTCGTCCTGCGCTTCCCGCTCGTGGTCTCGCAGCGCGGCGCGTACGCTGTCGGGCCGATCCGGCTGCGCGGCGGCGACTGGCTCGGCTTCACGGTGTCTGAGCGCACCGATGCCGCGACCGTGCACGTCGTGGCCTATCCCGTGCCGCTCGCGGTGCGCGACCGGCAGCTCCCATCCCTGCGGCCGCTCGCCGAGCTCGCGACGCGGCGCGGACTGCTGCCCGATCCGCTGCGGTTCCGCGGCGTGCGCGAGCACCGCAGCGGCGATCCGCGGAAGGAGATCCACTGGAAGGCCTCGGCGCGGCTCCGCGAGCTTCAGACCAAGCTGTACGAGCCCGCGACCAGCCTCGACGCGGTGTTCCTGGTGAATGTCGCGTCCTACGAGCAGTACTGGATACAGGCCGATCCCGAGGCGGTGGAGCTGGTCGTCTCCGCGGCGGCCGAGATGGTGCGCATCGCCGCGAATGCCGGCCGCCAGGTCGGGCTCGTGACGAACGGCCTCGACAACCTCACGCACGAGCGTCCGCGGTCGGCGCTCGGTCGCGGTCCACACTCCCTCACGCGGAGCCTCGAGATCCTCGCGCGCCTCGGTCCGTACGCCGCCAACTCGCCGGAGGCGGTGTTCCTCGGCGAGCGCGGACGTCTACCGTGGGGCGCGACACTCATCGTCGTGACGCCGAAGATCACGACGGGCCTCGCGAGCGCGATGCTCGCGCTGCGCCGCGCGCATCATCGCGTGCTCGGCGTGAGCATCACCGCCGCTGACGCGGCGCTCGTATCGCATCTGCGAGCGCGTGGCGTCGTCCTCGACGTATTGCATCCTGCGGAGCTGCGTCGTGCGGGGTAGCGCCGCGGTCGCCGTGCTCATCGCGGCGCGCTGCTTCGTCGAAGCCGTCGCCTTCACGACCATCGCCGCGATGGCCCACGCCCTCATCACCGGTATCGCGCCGCTTCCGATCGTGCCGTGGACCCTCGCGCTCTTCGGCATCGGCGTCGTCCTCGCGACGATCCAGCGCGAGGTAGGGAGCGAGCGCCGTGGGACGACGATCCTCATCGTGACACTCGCGGCCGGCGTGGTCTGGGGCCTGACGCTCCCGGCCCGCGATCCCGACGGCCTGGCCGTCCTGTCGCGCATGGTCGCGTTCGGTCTCATCGCCGAGGCGTTCCTCTGGCGCAACCTGTCGATCGCGCGTGGCGCCGTGCGGTGGAACGACTCGCGGAACGCGCTGCTGTTCGCCGGGGCGTGCGTCGGGCTCGCCGCGCTGACCTCAGGCCCCATCGAGCAGGGTCCGCTCCCGGTCCTGGCGCTGCTCGTCGTCGCGCTCTCGGGTCTCGCGCTGTCGCTGGCGCGAACGACCGAGGAGCTCGCTCTCGCGCGCGGGACGCGCGGCGGCGCCCGGGCCTCGTCGGCCACCGGCGTCAGCTTCGTGGTCGGCGTGGTGGCGATCCTCGCCGCCGCGTTCGTGCCCACGGTGCAGGACGCGCTCTCGGCCTTCGGCACGGCCGTGGAGCCGGCGTTCACGCGGCTGCTCTATCTCATCCTCCTGCCGCTCGGCTACATGGCGGCGTTCATCGTCGAGCTGCTCGCGCCGCTCGTCTCCGCTCTCTGGCGCCGCGACCCGGTGCAGCTTCCCCCACGGACGCCGGCCGACGACGAGCGGCTGCTGCGCGAGATCGAAGCCACGCGGCCGTTCGTGTTCGGAGCGGTCGAGCTGCTCATCGTGCTTGGAGCCGTGCTCGTCGCGGTCTTCCTGTTCGACCGCATGCTTCGCGAGCGACGACTCGAGCTTCCCGAGGGCGTGACGCTCGAGCGTGGCGCCGCGGAGGGCTTCGGGATCGGCGACACGCTGCGACGTCTGCGACCGCGCTCCGGGACATCGCGCCGAGCGCCCCGCGACGATGGCACTCCGAGCGGAGCGCTGCGCCTTCTGTACTGGCGCTTCCTCGCGCTCGCCGAGCGCGCCGGGGTCGGGTGGCGTCAGCCGCAGGAGACGCCGGCCGAGCATCTCGCGCGCATCGGCGCGGAGGACGCGCGCTGGTCGGCGGGTGATCCCCTGGTGCGTGCGTTCGAGGAACTGAGATATGGCGAGTCGGTGCCCGATGCACCGACGCTCGACAGTGCGCGCGCCGCGCTGCGCGTGCTGGAGACCGCTCGACGCGCGTCATAGCGATCGTCGGCCCGACCGCGTCGGGCAAGAGCGCGCTCGCGCTGCGCGCCGCGGAGGCTCTCGGCGGCGAGATCGTGTCGGCCGACTCGCGCCAGGTGTACCGCGGCATGGATATCGGCACGGCCAAGCCGACGCCCGCCGAGCGCGCGCGTGCGCCGCATCACCTCCTCGACGTGGCCGATCCAGGCGAGCGGTACGACGTGTTCCGGTACCAGACGGAGGCGCGCGCGGCGCTGGCGGCCATAGCAGCGCGCGGCCGTCCGGCGGTGGTGGTCGGCGGAACGGGCCTGTACGTGAGAGCGCTGCTCGACGGGCTCGATCTCGCGGCGATCCCGACGGACCCCGAGCTTCGCGCGCGGATCGAAGCCGACGCGGAGCGCGACGGTGCGGAAGCGACGCACCGCCGCCTGCGCGAGCTCGATCCGGATGCGGCGGCTCGCGTCGATCCGCGCAACGTGCGCCGCGTGGTGCGCTACGTCGAGGCCGCGCTCCTCACCGGTGGGCTGTCCGCAAGCTGGCGACGGGAGACGGCCGTCCCGGCACGGCGCATCGGACTCGCGCCGCCGCGGGACGTGCTCGTCCGCTCCATTGCGGCGCGGGTGCGACGGATGGTCGATGAGGGTGTGCTCGGCGAGACGCGCGCGCTGCTGGCCCGCGGCCTGGATCCGTCCCTGCCGAGCCTCACCGGCCACGGCTACGTCCATTGGGCGAAGCATCTTCGCGGCGAGGTCACGCTCGACGAGGCGGTGGAGCTCACGATCCGCGACACACGGCGTTATTCGAGGCGGCAGATGACGTGGTTCCGGCGTGACGCCGCGATCCGCTGGATCGATCCCACCGCCGAGGATCCGCTGCCTGCGACACTGATGACGTGATCGACACACGAACGCCGCCCGAGCGTGGCTTCCTGGTCGCGCTCGATCAGCCGCGCGCTCGCTTCGATGCCGACGACTCGCTCGACGAGCTCGCGTCGCTGGTCGAGGCGGCCGGCGGTGTGGTGGCGGGCCGCACGTCGCAGCAGCGGCGCGCGCCCGATCCGAACACCTGGGTGGGGAAGGGCAAGGCGGCGGAGATCGCCGCGGAGTGCGGACGCCTTCATGCCGAGATCGTCGTGTGCGACGACGAGCTCACGCCGCGCCAGCAGCGGGGTCTCGAGGAGCTGACCGGCCGCCGGGTCGTCGATCGATCCGAGGTCATCCTCGACATCTTCGCCCGCCACGCCCAGTCGAAGGAGGGCCGCGTGCAGGTCGAGGTCGCGCAGCTCGAGTACCAGCTACCGCGGCTGCGCGGCATCTGGAAGGGCCTGTCGCGGCTCGGCGGCGGGATCGGGACGCGCGGTCCCGGTGAGTCGCTCCTCGAGACCGATCGGCGCGTGATCGAGCGGCGCCTCATCGACCTGAAGGCGCGCCTGGCGGAGGTCGAGCGGCAGCGCGAGCGCAGCCGTCAGTCGCGGAACGGCGACGGACTCTATCTCGCGGCGCTGGTCGGCTATACGAACGCGGGGAAGTCGACGCTCATGAATGCGCTCGCGAACGCCGGCGTCCTGGTCGCCGACCAGCCGTTCGCGACGCTGGACCCAACGACCCGGCGGCTGCGGCTGCCGTCGGGAACGATCGTGCTGCTGTCGGACACGGTCGGCTTCATCAACAAGCTGCCGCCCACGCTCGTCGCCGCATTCCGTGCCACGCTCGAGGAGTTGAAGGACGCCGACCTTCTCGTGCACGTCGTGGACGTCGGACATCCGAACCTGCACGAGCGGATGATCGTGGTGCGCGAGACGCTCGCCGCGCTCGATCTCGCGTCGCGCGACAGCCTCATCGTCTTCAACAAGGCGGACACGCTGCGCGGCGCCGAGGGGGCCGCGATGCGCGAGGCGTTGTCGGCCGAATTCGCCGCGGCGGTCTTCACGTCGGCGCGCACCGGTGAGGGGATCGAGGCCCTGCGCGATCGGATCGGTGCGGTCGCCGCGTCGCGGTGGACCAAGGTGGACGTCACCGTGCCATACGGCGACGGGGGCCTCGTGCAGCGCGTGCGCGAGCGCGGCACGCTGCGCAACGCCGAGTACAGCGAGGCGGGCATCCGGATCGAAGCGGAGGTGCCGCCGGATCTCGCGGCGGAGCTCTCAGCTCATCGGCGAGATGATGGGGTCCGACCCCGCAGATAGCTCGGCCGGTCAGCTCCGTCCGACGATGATCGGAAGGTCGGGCTCGTTGCCCCATTCCTCCCAGCTGCCGTCGTACGTGCGCACGTCGTCGTGGCCGAGCGCGTTCAACACCAGATGCGTGAAGGCGGCGCGCACGCCGGCCTGACAGTAGGTGACCGCCGACGTCTCGGCGCCGAACCCGGCGTTGGCGTACATCTCCTCGAGCTCGTCGGCATCCTTCAACGTCCAGTCATCGCGCAGCGCGTCCTTCCACAGGATGTTCACCGCGCCGGGAATGTGTCCGCCGCGCGCGGCACGCTTCTCTTCGCCGGTGAATTCGGTGACGCGCCGCACGTCGAGAAGCCACGGATCGCCGGTCCGAACCGCACCGAGGACCTCTTCCTTCGTCGCGATCACACCGTCACGCGGTCGGGGAACGAAACGCGCCGGCGCGACCTTCACCTCGCCGGTCTCGAGCGGCCGTCCCTCGCTGGTCCATTTCTGAATGCCGCCCTCCATCACCGCCATCTTGTCGTGACCGTAGCGGCGCAGCGCGAGCCACAGTCGCGCCGCGTGGTGGCCGCCCTCGGCGTCGTAACCCAGCACCATCGTGTCGTTGCCGATCCCAAGACGCGACATCGCCTTTGCGAAGTCATCGGCGCCGAGGAGCATCCAGCGCGGATGCCCCGAGTCAGGTGGGGGAGCGGAAAGGTCCTTCGACCAGTCGCAGTGCACGGCGCCCGGGAGATGACCGCTGAGGTAGTCGTCATCGGCATCCGCCTCGAATGAGAACCGGCAGTCGACGATCCGCACGTTAGGATCGCTGAGCTTCGCGGCTGTCTGCTCGGTCGACCAGAACAGGTCCGGGCGTGCGAACGGGCTCACATGTCAGACTTTACGCGCAGGGACCACGCGATGAGGAGGACGTCATGACCGCGCGCCGTTCCAGCAGTCTGACCGCGACACTTCTTCTGATCGTCGCGGCACTCATGACCGGTGCATCTCCGGCGAACGCCGCGAGCAAGGGCGGCGCGCCCTCCGCGAGCTTCGTCCGACCCGATCTTTCCAGCGGAACGCACGCGGGCACGGCCTACGGCACCGGCGGACTGACGCTGTCGGGCGCCCTCACGCCGGGGGTCTACAACGACCCGTTCGGATACGGCGCGGTCTCATACGAGAGCGGATCGTGGACGTCGGCGTCGATCACCACCCCGTTCGCCTTCGATGAGCTCGTCGCGTCGTGGAATGCGGCGACGCCGGAGGGCACGTGGATCAAGATCGAGATGCAGGCCACCGGCGCGGGACGCACGACGAAGTGGTACGTGCTACAGGTCTGGGCGTCGGGCGACGGCACGATCCATCGCACATCCGTACCGGCCCAGGGCGACGCCGATGGATTCGTCGCCATCGACACGTTCATTCGCTCCAAGAAGGCAGCCGAGCTTCGGTCCTACGCGCTTCGCGTCACGCTCTACCGGGTCGCGGCATCGAGCCTGGCGCCGACCGTCTCGTTCGTGGGGGCGATGACCTCGGCCGCGTCGAACTTCTCGATCCCGAGCGCGTTCTCGGGGGTGGTCGCCGACCTCCCGGTCCCGACGCTCTCGCAGGAGACCCATGCCGGTCACCATCCAGAGTTCGACGGCGGCGGCGAGGCGTGGTGCAGTCCGACGTCGACGGCCATGGTGCTCGATTACTGGCGGTCCCGCGGCTATGCCAGCAGCGGGCCGACGTCGGCGCAGCTCGCCGCCTTCCCGGGCGCCGAGCACGTCGATGGACAGGTCGACTATGCCGCGCGGTACGTGTACGACTGGAACTACCGCGGCGCCGGCAACTGGCCGAACAACACCGCCTACGCGGCGACGTTCGACGGAATGAACGGCTTCGTCACGCGGTTGCGGTCGCTCGCCGAGGCGGAACGCTTCATCGCTGCGGGGATCCCGCTCGTCGCCTCGATCAACGGCAACCTGCCCGGCTTCCTTTTCAAAAAGACCAACGGCCATCTTCTCGTGATCCGCGGGTTCACATCGACCGGTGACGTCATCTCGAACGACCCTGCGGTCTTCGCGAACGCTGACGCGCGCAAGGTCTATGCCCGCGACGACTTCGAGGACGTGTGGCTCGGTGGCTCGGCCGGGATCGTCTACGTCATCTACCCGACCGGCGTATCGCTGCCGTCGAACGTCGAGGGCGTCGACAGGAACTGGTAACCGAGTTGCGCGGACTGGTCCTGGGCACGCTGCTCATCGCGGCGTGCTCAGGCGGTCCGCCGTCGGCCAACGCGTCCGTGTCGCCCACCGCGACGCCTGCCAGCACGGTCGCTCCCGCATCCACGAGCGCAGCGCCGTCGGCCACCGCCGCGGTCGAAGCGACGCCCCGCATGCTCACCCGCCTGCGGCTCGACGTCGGCTCGCACGACGGCACTCTTGTTACGGGCGGCCAGATCCAGCTCGGACCGGCACCAGCCAAGGGGAGCTATATGGATCCGTACGGTCGCACCATCGCTGACGAGCGCGGGAGCTGGACATCCGCGCCGGTGCGGGCCCCGTCCGCGTTCGACCAGCTCATCGCCTCATGGAACGCGTCGACGCCCGCCGGGACGTGGATCGACGTACAGATGCGCGCGAGCGGTGGCTCGCGCACGACGAAGTGGTACACGCTCGCGATATGGGCGTCGGGCGACGAAACGATCCACCGCACGACCGTGAAGGGTCAGGACGACGCCGACGGCCGAGTGAACGTCGACACATTCGAGAAGGCCCGCGGCGCGCCCGAGCTCACCTCCTACGAGCTGCGCGTCACGCTCCATCGCGTTGCCGGGAGCACAACGACACCGGCAGTGCGAACGCTCAACGTCGTGACGTCGGGACCCAGCGACCGCGTTGCGCTCCCGAGCGCGTTCGGCGGCGTCGCCCGCGACCTCGACGTCCCGAGACTGTCGCAGGAGACGCACGCAGGCCACTATCCCGAATACGACGGCGGCGGCGAAGCGTGGTGCAGTCCGACGTCGACCGCGATGGTGCTCGGCTTCTGGCAGAGCGGCCCCAGCGCCGCGGACCTGGCCTCGTTCCCGGGCGGCGGGCATGCAGATCCCCAGGTCGACCACGCCGCGCGACATACCTACGACTGGAGCTACCAGGGTGCGGGGAACTGGCCGTACAACACGGCGTATGCCGCCGGCTACGGGCTGGATGGGTTCATCACCCGCCTGCGCTCATTGCGCGAAGCGGAGCTGTTCATCGAAGCGGGCATCCCGCTGGTGGCGTCGGTGAATGGCGTGCTCCCCGGATTCCTCTTCACGAGTACGAGCGGTCACCTGCTCGTGATCCGCGGATTTACGCAGACCGGCGACGTCATCACGAACGACCCGGCCGTGCTTGCGAACGCGCAGGCGCGAAAGGTCTACCCCCGCACCGACTTTGAGCGCGTCTGGATCGGCGGCTCCACTGGCACCGTTTACGTGATCCGGCCGCCTGACAAGCCGCTCCCCCCGAACGTTCCCGGCCTGCCGGCGAACTGGTGATCCGCGTTCGGCTCATGGAGCGGCCCGACTGCGGCCTGTGCGAAGAGGCCCTCGCCGCGCTCCGCCGCCTGAGCCGACGCACCCCGCTGGACATCGAGCGAGTCGATGTCACGCGTGATCCCACGCTCCTCGAGCGCTACGTCGTGCGGGTGCCGGTGCTCGTCGTGGGCGACGAAGAGCTCGACGTCGCGATGATGACGGATGGGCCCATCGGCAGATGGCTCGATGAGGTCGGCGGTTGACGGCGGCGACGCCCACCGCGGCGCGACGCTTCTTCGAACGGCGCTGTCGCGAGCATGCTTCGCTGAAGCGCGCCGTCGGCGAGAAGGCCTACCTGAAGAGTGACCTGAAGTTCATCGGAACGATGATGCCGGAGATACGACAGGCCGCGATCGACTTCGCGCGCGAGCATCCCGAGCTCACGCGCCGCGACCTCCGACCCATCGTCGACGAGCTCTGGTCCACAGAGGTGTTCGAGCTGCGCTCGTGCGGGATCGCACTCCTCTCGCGTCGCGTGAAGCTACTGGAAGAGCGCGACCTCCCGTGGCTCATCGGACTCGTTCGACGGTCGAAGACCTGGGCGCACGTCGATTGGCTGGCGGGCGAGGTCGTCGCGCGCGTCGTCGGCGAGTCGCGCAGCGCACTGCGGCGGCTCCCAGCATGGGCGCGCGACGACTACTTCTGGGTGCGGCGCACGGCGCTGCTCGCGCAGCTCCCGCAGCTCCGGCGCGAGGGTGGCGACTTCGCGCTCTTCGCGCGGCTCGCTGCCGGCATGCTCGACGAGAAGGAGTTCTTCATCCGGAAAGCGATCGGCTGGGTCCTGCGAGAGGTGAGCAAGAAGCGACCGCGCCTGGTGTTCGAGTTCCTCCGCGAGCATCGCGCCAGGGTCTCCGCGCTCACGCTGCGGGAGGGCGCGAAGTACCTGCCAGCGGCGCAGCGGCGCGCGCTCGGCCTCGCCGCAGACGCGGCGTGGGTGAAGCGTGCGCGGGAGCGGGCGGCTACGCGGCCAGCGGGCGCAGCCTGAGGTGTAGGGCGTCGAACCAGGCGATGTGCTCGTTGACCCATCGCGGGGCCTCGAGCGGGAGCATGTGACCCACGCCGCGCGCGACGTGCACCTCGGCGCCCGGGTCCGCACGCCGGAACGCGTCCGCATCGCGCGCTGAGAACACGCGGTCATCGGTGCCCCACAGCACCAGCGTCGGGATCTCGCGCAGCACGTCGGCGCGTCCGTGCAGCGTGTACCCGGTCTGCTCGTTGCCGGGGAACGGCAGGAGCAGCAGACGGCGCCACCGCGCGGGCTGGTTCGCCCAGACGATCGCGCGGATCGATCGTGCCGCGGCCGCGGATCGCCGGTCGCGCCGTAGGAGACCCGCGATGAACGCGTCGTCCGTGCGGCGCGAGCGTCCGACGAGAAAGCGTTGGAGGTGTGTGGCCTTGCCGCGCGCGTACGGGCGAAGGAGCGCGCGGCCGATGAGCGGCATGCAGTACAGCTTGTAGGCCCAGAGCATCGAGCGACCGAGCCCGGCGGGGGCGATCAGCACGAGGCCGGCCACCGCGGCGGGGCGACGCGTCGCGATGTGCAGCGCGATGCCGCCCCCGAGCGAGTGGCCGAGAAAGAGCGCGCGCTCGACGCCGAGCCGGCCAGCGACGTGGAGGACGAGCTCGGCGAGCTGCGGGAAGCGCGCATCGGACTTCCGCAGCGCCGGAGCGAGGCCGAAGCCGGGCAGCTCGATGACGTGCGTCGCATAGCCCAGCTTTCGGAGCGCCCGAGCCTGCGGGGCGAGGGCGATCGACGTCGCGCCCATGCCCGGGAGGAGCACGGCCTGGGGCGCGTCCGCCGGGCCGCAGCTCTTCACCCGGACCCGGTAGCCCGCGTGCTCGACGATCGTCACTCGCATGTCTACAAGATGTACCCGGCGAGCGGCGCCAAGGAGTCCGAACGGGTTAGGCCGTCGGTCATCACCCCGGTGGGGGATTCGGTACAGTCCAGAGATCAGCCTGCGCTTCCCAAGGCCGCGAGAGGGAGTCTTCATGGGCGTGTATCGAGCCGAATACATCTGGATCGACGGCACCCAGCCGACGCAGAAGCTGCGCTCGAAGACCAAGATCGTGCCGAAGGGCGAGAAGCCCCCGATCTGGGGCTTCGACGGATCGAGCACCCAGCAGGCCACCGGCGATCGCTCGGACTGCGTGCTCCAACCGGTCTTCACATGTCCCGACCCGATCCGCGGCGGCGACGACCTGCTGGTCCTGTGTGAGGTCATGCTCGTCAACGGTCAGCCGCATCCGTCGAACATGCGGCGCGCGAACCTCGAGATGGCCGAGCGCTACGCGTCGTACGACACGTGGTTCGGGATCGAGCAGGAGTACACGCTGTTCCGCGGCGCCAGGCCGCTCGGGTTCCCGGACAGCGGGTTTCCGGCACCACAGGGCGGCTACTACTGCGGCGTCGGTGCGGACGAGGTCTTCGGCCGTGAGGTCGTGGAGGCGCACCTCGACGCGAGCCTGCGAGCCGGACTCAAGATCTCCGGGATCA
The DNA here is from genome assembly GCA_035281485.1 of Candidatus Limnocylindria bacterium. GTDB lineage: Bacteria > Chloroflexota > Limnocylindria > P2-11E > P2-11E > CF-39. The sequence goes on from DATEDV010000171.1 coordinate 11,065, forward strand.
ACGCGGAGGTCATGCCGGGCCAGTGGGAGTTCCAGGTCGGCCCGCTCAACGCGCCGGAGATCGGCGACCAGCTGTGGCTCGCGCGCTGGCTCCTGTACCGCGTCGGCGAGCCGTTCGGGATCAGCGCGACGCTCTATCCGAAGCCGGTCCGCGGCGACTGGAACGGCGCGGGCGCGCACACGAACTTCTCGACGAACGAGATGCGCAGCGATTACGACGCCTGCATCGCGGCCGCGGAAGCGCTCGGCACGCGCCACGACCTGCACATTGCGAACTACGGCTTCGGGATCGAGGAGCGCCTCACCGGACTGCACGAGACCTGCTCGTACAAGGAGTTCCGCTACGGCGTGAGCGACCGTGGCGCGTCTGTGCGGATCCCGTGGCAGGTCGCGAAGGACAAGAAGGGCTACATCGAGGACCGCCGACCGAACGCGAACGCCGATCCGTACGTCACGACGCGTCTCATCATCGAGACCGTCTGCGGTGCTCGGGAATCGAAGGGATCGCGAGCGGGAGTGCGGTCGAGCGCGAACGGATCGCGCGCGAAGCGAGGAAAAGTCCGAGCGGCCTAGCCTTCGGTCTTGGCCACGCCGTAGGGGAGCCCGCAGTCGGCGCAGAACGCGAGGCCGTCGGTCCGTCGCGGCGCTCCGCAGTTCGCGCACGCCTCGGCCGTGGCCGTTCGAGCGGCAGGGGCCGGCGGGTCGAGCCGCGCCCGTAGCGCGCCGCGGAGGTCGAGCATCCATGCCGCCCAGCCGAGCGGCACCAGGACCTTGCCGATGTCGAATCCGCTCAGCTGGATGAAAAGCGATCCGATCATGAGCACCGAGACGAAGCCAGCGAGCACGACGAGCGACCAGCGCTGCACCCCAGCGCGAATGAGCTCCGTGGTGGCCACGAGTATCCAGAGCGCGCTCGAGGTGGGAGCGCTCGCGATCAGCGCCGCCGCGAGCGCCGGTGCCTC